>JACMIV010000144.1 GCA_014380965.1 Rhizobiaceae bacterium
GAAGCCGAACTGCGCCGTCGACCAGATCACGATCTCCTCGGCAAGGCGGGAGAGATGGACGGCGGCGATCGCGGCCATCGACAGGAATTCAAGCGCGAAATCCCGGTCGGACACCGAGTCCAGCGAATTGCGTGTCGGCTCGCGGAAGCCGAGCGCTCGTGCGGTCGCGAATCGGTCGATCGGAAAGCCGGTGCCCGCAAGAGCCGCGGCGCCGAGCGGGCATTCGTCGAGCCGGGCGACCGCGTCGAGGCAGCGCGAGCGATCGCGGGCCGCCATCTCGACATAGGCGAGGCAGTGATGGCCGAAGGTGACGGGCTGGGCGACCTGAAGGTGGGTGAAGCCGGGCATGACGGTGTCGGCATGCTCTTCTGCACGATCGAGAAGGGCGGCGATCAGTGAGGAAAGCGCGTCGGCGGCACCGAGGAAGGCGCTTTTGACATGCATCCGGAAGTCGAGGGCGACCTGGTCGTTGCGCGAGCGCGCGGTGTGCAGCCGTCCGGCGGCCGGCCCGATGATCTCGGCGAGCCGCGCCTCGACATTCATGTGGATGTCCTCGCGCGCGCGCGAAAACGTGAAGTGACCGGCGCGGATCTCCTCGCGGATAAGGGCGAGGCCGCGGTGAATTTCGCCCGCATCCACAGCGCCGATGATGCCCTGTTCCGCCAGCATCGCGGCGTGCGCCATCGATCCGGCGATGTCCTCCTCGAAGAGACGCTTGTCGAAATCGATCGAGGCGTTGATCTCTTCCATGATCGCGTCGGGTCGCGCGGCGAAGCGTCCGCCCCACATCTCGTTGCTCGTGGGCGTCTCGGTCATCACTGTCTCGCTTGCGAATGAACTTGGAAAGGTCGTCGATGTCGGATCAGGAAAGCTTGAGACCCGAGGGTCCGCAGCGTCGAACCATGCGGACCATCGTGGCCGCGGCGCTCGGGGCCGGCATCCTGGCGGGTGCGGGCGCGATATACGTGATGGAGACGGGCTCTGGCAATCGAACGGCCTTCGGCTCGCAAAGCTGCCCGGCGAATGCCGCCGTGACGGCGGCGGTGTCTAAGGCCGCCCGAGGCGAGGTTGCGGCGGTCGCGCCGCTCGACGAGCCCTTCGACGCCTCCGCGATCGCTTTCAAGGATGGCGACGAGCGCCCGACGACGCTCGCCGCCTTCGCCGGCAAGACGCTCCTCGTCAATCTCTGGGCGACCTGGTGCGTGCCCTGCCGCGCCGAAATGCCGGCGCTCGACGCCTTGGAGCGCCAGGAGGGCGGCGCGGATTTCGCGGTCATCCCGATCAGCGTCGACATCGGCGATCCCGAAAAGCCGAAGGCGTTCTATGCCGAAACCGGACTCACCGCCCTGCCCTTCTTCCGCGACGAGACGATGGCGGTCTTCAACGACCTGAAGGCCAAGGGAGTGACGATCGGCCTGCCCGTCAGCCTCCTCGTCGACGCATCAGGTTGCGCTCGGGCGGTGCTGACGGGACCTGCGGAATGGGCCAGCCCAGATGCGGTGAGGCTTATCGAGGCGGTGAGGGAAGCGTCTTTGCCAAATAAATGAAATTTGTATATACTGAGTTCATATACACACTGGGGCGAGTGGTTTCATGAAGCGAACGACGCTTTTCAGGTCCAATCAGACGCAGGCCGTTCGGCTTCCCAAGGAGGTTGCGTTTCCCGATGGCGTGCGTGAAGTCGTCATACTGCGTGACGGCAATCGGAGAGTCATAGTGCCGGCCGAGGGGCTGTGGGATGAGTTTTTCGACTCACCCGGCGTGGATTTTCCGGATGTGGAGCCGCTGCAGTTTGAAGAGCGAGAAGAGCTTTGAGGCTTCGCTACATGCTCGACAGCAGTTTTTGCATCCGGTTGATCAGAAAACGACCGGAGGATTTGCGGCAACGGTTCAATGAAGAAGCAGCAATGCTCTGCCTGTCGACCGTCGTTCTGCACGAGTTATTGTTTGGAGCCGAGAAATCGGCGCGGCCTGCCGAAAACCGAACAGAGGTCGAGAGGATCACGTCCCGGATCGTCGTTCTGCCGTTCGACGAGAATGCCGCTGCTCACTCTGCAGAAATCAGGGCGGCGCTTCATCGCATTGGGATGACGATTGGCGCAATGGATACGCTGATCGCAGGCCACGCCAGAAGCCTAGGCCTGATCGTCGTGACGGGCAATCTCCGCGAGTTTAAACGGGTCGACGGCCTGCGCAGCGAAGACTGGTAGAGCGCTCCGGCGCGGCGGTCAGCCGTAGCGCCGCGCCATCTCGTCCGGCATTCCCGTCTCGACGCCGCGCGCAAGCGCCCGCGTCACGGCCGCCCGGATCTTCGTGATCGTGAACGGCTTGTCGACGACCCCCGCGACGATGCGCATGAGGTCCTCGGCAGCTTCGCGCTGCTCGGCATATCCGGTCATCAGGAGGATCGTCAGATCGGGCCATTCGCCATGCACGGCGTGGGCGAGTTCGATGCCCGTCATCGCCGGCATGCGGATGTCGGAGAGGAGGAGATCGAAATCGCCATCGGCCTCGACGAGCCGTTCCAGCGCATACTCTCCGTCTTCGACGGCGACCACTTGGTGCCCCTCCATGCGAAGGGCGCGGGTCACCAGAAGTCTGACGCCGTCGTCGTCCTCTGCCACCAGGATCTTGGCCATGGGTCGGTCCTCGTCTCGGTCGCGCCTTGGTCGGCTGCCGGTGGCGAGGCGGAACTGGCCCAACCAATGCTCCGCTCTGGCAGGCAAGACTTGCGCGAAGCTGACGCGCGGAGGCCTTCCGCGCGCGTTCGAAGCGCGAGATTAGGTTCGCATGGCTTAACAAATCGGCAAACGCGCTCGCTTCGGCTCCTCACTCCACCACGCGGCCGACGAAGGGAAGCTCGCGGAACGCATGGCCGACATCCATCCCATAGCCGACGACGAAGTGGTCCGGGCAATCGAAGCCGACATAATCGGCCTCGATCTCGGCCTTGCGCCGCATCCGCTTGTCGAGAAGGACGGCGATCTCGACACCCGCCGCGCCCCGCGAGCGCATGAGATCACGCGCGAACTTGATGGTGCGGCCGGATTCGAGGATGTCGTCGATCATGAGCACGGTCCGGCCGGAGACGTCGGTCTCGACGTCGCGCAGCACGCGGACCTCGCCGCCGGACGTTCCCGCGCCGTAGCTCGACAGCGAAATGAACTCGACCTCCGGCGCGACGCCGGCACGGTGCAGCGCTCGGATGAGATCGGCGGCGAAGACGAAGGAGCCCTTGAGGACGGCGACGACGAGAAGGTCGCCTGTGCTCTTCGCGGCAATCTCGCCGGCGAGGCGCTCGACCTCCGACGCGATCGCCTCGGCGGGATAAAGCGTCTCGATCTGTCGGTCGCGTACGACGATCATGAGGAGAGGATCATGGAAGAGGCTTCTCGTTCGAAAGCTTGGCGGAAGACGGCCGCGCCGCGGGGTAAGCTTCACCCGGTTCGACCTCCAAGACCGCAAGCGGCGGGATCGTGTCGACGAAGGCGACGCTGACGTCCCCTTCGGTACCGACAGGAACGGCCACGGCCGAGTGAAAGCGCAGCGTTTCACCATTTGCAAGTGTCCGCGAGCCTATGCCGAGCGCGCGGAGCGTCGTCGTGCCCGCTGCATCGAGGAGAGCGATGCGGAGCGGCGGGAGCGGCGCATCCTCCCCGGAGACGTTCCGGACAGCGCCTTCGACCTGCAGCACCTCGCCGCGACCGCGCGGCGAGATACCGGCTTCGAGATTCTCGATGACGAAGCCGACTTGGCTGGCGCCTGCCGAGGCGCGCGCCGGCACGGCCGCGTCCATGCCGATCAGCATGGCGGCAGGAATGATAAGGGAGAGAACCAGAAGGCCAAGGCCCGCCAGCCGGCCGCCGGCGGGGATCGAGCCCGCTGTGTCGCGTAGGAAGATCGACAGACTGTCCGACCGGCTGCGTAGAGCCGCTCTCCTCGCTCCGCGCGGGGCTCGCTGGAAGAAGAGATCGTGATCGCCGCCGCCGCGCGACGGCGACGATCCTCTCCGGCCGAAGACAGAGCCTTCGTCTGCGGATGCACGTCCGGCCGCTCCGACATCCGGCACCCGCGCCAGCGGTGCCGGGTCGTCCGAAGCGAAGATGACCGGCGCGCTCGCCGCCCGCTCCACCGCAGATTTCATGCGCTGGACGCGCGCAACGACGACCGCCTCGCCGTCGATCACGATCCCGGCGCTCCGGCGCTGCAAGGCGGAGGGTGCAGTCCCTTCCCGAGACGTCGTCATCGCACGATGCTTCCTTCTGGCTGTTCAGAAAGGAGTAAGGAATTATGGTTAACGAAGGATGAAAGCGCTGTCGGGCGGTCGGCCGGTTCGGCTCGAAATGAACACAGTGCCCGGCTTGGTGTGGCCGGATGTGAGGCGCCCATCCGGCAACGGAAGCGCCGGAGGAGAGGCAGTCCGCGTGATCAGATTCGAGAATGTCGGCCTCAGATACGACATGGGTCCGGAAGTGCTTCGCGATCTCACCTTCGAGATCAAGCGGCAGTCATTCCAGTTCCTGACCGGCCCGTCGGGCGCGGGCAAGACGAGCCTCCTGCGGATGCTCTTCCTCGCGCTGAAGCCGACGCGCGGGCTCATCACCGTGCTCGGCCGCGACGCCTCGACCCTGTCGCGCGGCGACCTTCCGGCGATCCGGCGGAGGATCGGCGTCGTCTTCCAGGATTTCCGCCTGCTCGATCACATGACCACCTACGAGAACGTCGCGCTCCCTTTGCGCGTGCGCGGCAAGGAGGAGGCGAGCTACCGGCAGGACGTCGTCGACCTCATCAAATGGGTAGGGCTCGGCGAGCGCATGCACGCGCTTCCAGTCGTTCTTTCCGGCGGCGAGAAGCAGCGCGCGGCGATCGCCCGCGCGCTCATCGACCAGCCCGATATCCTGCTTGCGGACGAGCCGACCGGAAACGTCGATCCGCCGCTGGCGCGCCGCCTCCTGCGCCTCTTCATGGAGCTCAATCGCACCGGCACGGCCGTCATCATCGCGACCCACGACCTCGCTCTGATGGATCAGGTCGAGGCGCGCCGGCTCATCCTGGCGGACGGAAGGCTCGACATCTATGATTGATCTCGCAGCCAGAGCTTCGAATCTTCGTCGCTCGGCAGTCCGGGCGATCGGACGGCGGAGAGGGGAACGGCCGACGCCGATCGTCCCACCGGGCAACGTCGCCGGCCGGGCGCTGATGACCGTGATCGGCATCATGACCTTCCTCGCCAGCCTCACTTTCGGTGCCGTCACCCTCGTCTCCGACACCGCCTCGGTCTGGGAGAGCCAGATTTCGCGCGAGGTCACGGTACAGGTGCGGCCCGATGACGGGCTCGACATGGCAGAGGCCCTGGAGACCGTTCGAGCCATAGCGCTCGGCATGCAGGGGGTCACGTCCGCCGAAGTCATGAGCGACGAGGCGACGGGCCGGCTCCTCGAGCCGTGGCTCGGCGAGGGTTTGGATCTCGACGACCTGCCCGTCCCCCGCCTCGTCCTCGTCGCGATCGACGCCGGCGCCCCGCCCGATTTCATTGCCTTTCGGCAGGCGCTCGTCTCCGCCGTCCCGCAGGCGAGCCTCGATGATCACCGGGCCTGGGTCTCCCGGCTCGTCTCGATGGCGAATGCGACCGTCCTCGTCGGCGGCGCGATCCTCGCGCTGGTGATGATCGCGACGGTCCTCACGGTCGTCTTTGCGACGCGCGGTGCGATGTCGGGCAACCGCCACATCATCGAAGTCCTGCATTTCGTCGGCGCGCGGGCGGGCTTCATCGCCAACGAGTTCCAAGGCCATTTTCTCAGGCTCGGCCTCGCCGGCGCCATGGTCGGAGGCTCTGCCGCGCTGCTCGTCTTCATCGCCATGGGCGTCTGGACCCGCTCGAACCAGGCGACGCCCGAGGCCGACCAGATCAGCGCGCTGTTCGGGTCCTTCGAGATCGGCTGGAGCGGCTATGCGGGAGTGCTCGTCCTCATCGCCGTCGTCGGCGGACTGACCGCGCTGACCTCGCGGCTGACGGTCAAGCGCCAACTCGCCGCGATCGACATGATTTCGCCCGTCGAAGCGTGAACGGCCGAGGGACCAAGTCGCAACGACGACTCGTTAACCCTTTGCGCCCACAATTTGCCTTCGCAGCAGGGAAACATACATCCAACCAATGTCTTCGATCTTCACCCATGGTCCAGCTCTCAGCGACGCCGGTGCGGATGGCCGGTCCCAGCTCGCAGGCCAGGCGAATGGGCGGTCGAGGCGCGGACGCCTTCGCTTCGGAAGGGTTCTCCTTCTCGCGAGCCTGACAGCGATCATCCTTTTCGGCTATCTCGCAGGCGGCTTCATCCGCTTCACGCAGGATGTGTCAGCGCTCTCCACGCCGCGCCGGGTCGAGCGGGCGGACGGAATCGTCGTTCTGACGGGCGGGGCTCTGCGTCTCGATCTGGCGATCGGGCTTCTCAAGGACGGGCGGGCCGAGCGGCTTTTGATCAGCGGCGTCAATCCCGCCACCAGCATCGCGACGCTGTCGAAGCTTACCGAGACCGACCGCCGCTGGTTCGACTGCTGCGTCGACCTCGATTATGCCGCGCTCAACACGATCGGCAATGCCGAGATGACCGAGCGCTGGGCGCAAAGCCGAAGCTTCGACGAACTGATCCTCGTCACGTCGGACTATCACATGCCGCGAACGCTGCTTGAGTTCGAGCATTTCACGAGGGTCAAGGTCATTCGCCCCTATCCGGTCGCGAGGGCCGATCTGTGGGCCGATCCCGCGGTTCCGAGCGGACTCGGCCTCAAGGTGCTCCTCACAGAATACGCCAAGCTCCTCGCTGCGCGGGTGCGGATCGCCGCGAGCCCCGCGAAGGCGAGCATGGTGACCGGGGTCTCGGCTGCAGGCCCGCACGCCACCTGACGCGAGAGGGGCAGAGGCCGTCGGGCTGTTCAGACGGATCGCGATGGTGCATTGGTCTGCCTACCCGAGCCACGATGCCTCGGCTTGTGCGCCCACATGGACCCTTCATATCCGCCATGATCGCCCTTCGCTCGCTGCTCTTCACGGCCCTCTTCTACCTCAACCTCGCCGGCCACATGATCCTGTTCGGCCCGTTCGTCCTCTTCGGTCCCGACAGCGTGATCTGGTGGGTGACGAAGAGCTGGGCGCGCACCAGCCTCTGGCTCATGCGCGTTGTGACGGGAACGAAGGCGGCGATCGGCGGGCAGGAAAACATCCCGAAAGGCCCGGCGATCATCGCCGCCAAGCATCAGGCCTTCTGGGAGGTTTTCGCGCTCGTGCCCGAGCTCGAGCGTCCGACCTTCGTTCTCAAGAAGGAGCTGATGGCGATCCCGCTCTTCGGCTGGTATTCCCGCCGGCTCGGCATGATCCCGGTCGACCGCACGAAGGGCGCTTCCGCCATGCACTCGATCCTCGGCGGCGCGCAGACCGCGCTCGACGCCGGCCGGCAGATCATCATCTTTCCCGAAGGCACCCGCACGGCGCCGGGCGTTGCGGCCGACTACCACCCAGGCGTCTATTTCCTCTATTCCAAGCTCGACGCCCCGCTCGTGCCCGTCGCCTTGAACTCCGGCGTCTACTGGCCGCGCGACAGCTTCGTGCGGCGCCCCGGCACCGTGCTCGCCGAATTCCTGCCGGCCATCCCGCCGGGCCTCAAGCGCCACGACCTGATTCGCGCCCTGAAAGAGACGATCGAAGGTCGCTCGCTCGACATGCTTCGGCAGGCCTACCGGGAGCGCCGGGATTTGCCGATGAACGACGTCATCGCCGAGTTGCTGCGCGAGGCCGCCTGAGCGCCTGTTCCCGCCGATCGGATCGGGCCACGGTCCGCCGTAATCCCGGTCACAACCTCGCAACGACATCCGCCAGCCAGAGGTCGTCGAGGCCGAGCGCACGAATCTCCGCGAAGGACGATCGGACGTAGTCGACATTGGCGCCCGACTGCCCATGCGCGCGGGCCACCACTTCGGCCGCATGCTCGACGCTGACGGTCCCCGCATATTGCGGATGTCCGCGGTCGACGACGAAGGCGAGAGCCTCGACGTTGCGTCCGTCGAAGAGCCGCACCTTCACCTGCCGCTCGCGATAGACGTTCGTCACGAGTTCGCGGGCGCGCAGATAATCCCGCACCTCGTTGCTCTTCTCCCCCTCGACCCGGAACGCCATGCCGACGCAGGAGCCGCCGCGGTCGAGGCCGAAGACGAGGCCGGGACGCTCGGGCGTGCCGCGATGAACATGCGAGGAGACGCACAGCGACCGGCGGTATCCGGAAAGCCGCGCTTTCGTCCGCTCCTCGAAGGGGAAGCCCGGCCGCCAGATCAGCGAGGCATAGCCAAACACCCAGAGATCGTTCATGTCCGTCCCGAACTCCGCCATCATGCCGTCCGCTTCGTCTCTGATGCACCCGGCCGCGCCATAGGTCCTGCGTGGCCTTTGAGAAAGGAACACCATGGTCCCGTCAAGCGCGAGCGAGACCGGCCGCGCGAGCCGTGCGTTCCTCTGGATCGCGGTCGTCGCCATGGTCCTCGCCGCCGGCCTCTCGCTTGCCTGGTACGTGATGGCAAACCGCCTCGACGCAGCGGTGAAGACGGCGATCGAGACGGCTGGCGGCCAGGGAGTGCGGCTCGATTGCCGGAATCAGGCGGTCTTCGGCTACCCGTTCCGGCTCGGGCTGCGCTGCGATGCCCTTCAGATCGAAGCGTCGGAGAGTAACTTCGCGGCCCGCGGCGGCGAGCTGCGCACTGCAGCCCAGATCTACCGGCCGACGCGCATCGTCGCCGAACTCGACGGACCGTTTGCGCTCTCCGCAGAAGGCACGCCGCCGTTTCGGATCGACTGGACCCTCGCGCAGGCGAGCGCTGATTTCTGGACGGAGGGGCTCGACCGGCTGTCGGTCGTTCTCGACGAACCGGGGATCGCCGCCGGTCCTGTCGGCGCGATACAGCCGCTGGCGCGCTCCGAACGGATCGAGTTCCACGCCCGTCGGAGAGATCAGGCGCTCGACATCGCCTTCCTCGACCGCGCGATCAAGGCGGCGGACCCCGCTCTTGCCGCGCTTCCCGCGTTCGATATCTCCGGTGACCTCACGATCGAGGATGCGGCCGACTGGCTTTCCGGCGAGCGTTCGGGCGAGACGCTCGGGCAGGCATTGGCCGGAAAATCCGGCGCCGTACGGTCGCTGCGGATCGCCCTTTCTAGCGCGAGAGACGGCACGGGAACATCATTACCGGGCAGCGGCGAGATCTCGGGTCTCTTCAGCGTCGCTGAGGGCGGGCGCCTCTCC
>JACMIV010000145.1 GCA_014380965.1 Rhizobiaceae bacterium
GCTCGACGGCCTGGAGCGCGTCGTTCGTGTGGGCGCCCGCGAGGGCGTAGAAGACGGAGGCGACGCGCGACAGATCGCGCCCCGAGCGCTCCATCGCGCCGATCGTGTCGGCAAAAGTCGGCGCGCCGCCGGACGTTGCCCCGCCGAACGCGCGCTCTTCGGGTGTGCCCTCTCCAGCTGCGATCGCGTCGATCTCGCTCCGGTGCCGTGCCATGGCGGCCTCGAAGGCGGCCTCGAACATGTCCGGTACGAGCCCGGCGAAATCCGGCCACTCGTCGGCCAGAGCAGGAGGGAGGGTGGATTCGGCGAAACGGGAAGCGGATCGAATCATCATCATTGCGACCTTAATGCCTTGCGGATCGGGAGAGCTGGAGTAATAGTTCCGTGAGCCTACATAAAATTGTCAGGTGTCTCGGAAACGGCACGATCTGCGGGGGCAGTATCTGGATTGCCGCGACCTTGCCTTACGGAAGGGCGTCCGTCAGGATACGCCAATGGGGGATATAGACCATGACTCAGCTTTTGCCCGGAAACTCACTCGGCTTCCTGTTGACGGATCTGTCGCGCCTGTTTCGGCAGGCCTTCGAAAAGGCGGTCGAGGGCGCGGGCCTCGAACTGACGCCCGGCGAAATCCGTGCGCTGGCCCATGTTTCGCGCCACAACGGCTCGCGACAGGCGGTTCTTGCTGAGCGCATGGGCGTCGAGCCGATGACGCTGTCGGCCTATCTCGACCGTCTCGAGGCGCATGGTCTGATCCTGCGCACCACCGACCCGACGGACCGGCGCGCGAAGGTGATCAGCCCGACTCCGGCGGCGGAAAGCGTGTTCGAGCGCGTGCGCCCGCTCGCGATGCAGGTCTACTTCCGCCTGACGCGAGGGCTCGATCCCGACGAGATCAAGATCATGGAGGGAGCGCTCGTGAAGATGCGGGCGAACCTCACCACCGATCCGCAGATTCTCAAGGAGAGCGAGCAGCCGATCTTCGCCGAGGTGATCGAGGTCAAGGGCGCGGCCTGAGGTCGTCTGACGGTATCGACCGCGGGACGGCCGGATCTTCGGGTCCGGCAGGGCCGTCCGATGGCTCACGGCTTCGAAGTCTGGGCCGACTTTTGGCATCGACCGAATGCGTCTTGGTTCAACGCCTTGAGCGGTGTCGCCAAACCAGCTACCGCAGCGGCGTATTTCATATGCCGCACTGACGGAACGCTCCGATGGCTGCACCTCTCGACAGTCCCGACCGATCGGCCGGGTCATCCGCTTCGCTGAAATCCGCCTTGCCGGACGGCGCGTCCGTGGGCTCGTCGGGTGCGGAGCCGTGCGTCCGGAGACCGGTTCGCGGCATGTCCGAGCGGCGGACCAGCCTCGTCGGCGCGCTGCTCGTCGCGATCGGCCCGATCTCGATGGCGCTCTACACGCCAGCCATGCCGACGCTGGTGCGGATCTTCGAGACCACCGACTCGACCATCAAGCTGACCCTCGCCCTCTACTTCGCGGGCTTCGCCTTCACGCAACTTCTCTGCGGGCCCCTCTCCGACGCCTATGGGCGACGACGTGTCACGGTCCTCTTCATGGGTATCTATCTCGTCGGCGCGCTCATCGCAGTCGTCGCGCCGACGGTGGAGTGGCTGCTTGCGGCGCGCGTCCTGCAAGGGGTGGGCGCCTCGGTCGGCGTCGCGACATCGCGGGCAATCGTACGCGACCAGTTCGTCGGCGAGACCTCGGCGCGGATCATGAACACGATCGGCATCATGCTGGCGATCGGGCCGGCGTTGGCGCCGACGATCGGCGGCATCGTGCTCGACCTGTCGGGCTGGCATGCGATCTTCGTCGTCATGGTAATCTTCGGTATCGGCGTCATCGGCGTGACGCTCGGCTTCATGCGCGAGACGACGGTCCCCGATCCGCGGCTCATCCGCCCGCGCGCGCTCCTGTCGTCCTACGGCCGAGTCCTTGGAAGCCGTACCTTCCTCGCCGCAAGCCTGACGCTCGGCGGCTCGGTCGGAGCTCTCTACACACTGGCGACGGTGCTGCCCTTCGTCCTCATCGACCGTGCCGGCCTGTCGCCGACCCAATACGGCGTCGGGATGCTCGGGCAGTCGGGGCTGTTCTTCGCGGGCTCGGTCGCGATGCGCTTCCTCCTCCCGCGCGTCTCGGCCTATCGGCTCGTCCTGCCCGGTCTCGCCTGCATCGGGCTGGCGGGCGTTTCGCTGATCGCCTCGATCGCGCTGGTCGAGCCGTCCTATGTCTCGATCATGGCGCCGGTCGGCCTCTACGCCTTCGGGATCGCCTTCGTCATGCCGGCGATGACGACGGCCTCGCTCGCGCAGTTTCCCGACATCGCGGGGGCGGCGGCGGCCGCACTCGGCTTCGTCCAGATGGGCATGGGGCTGGTCGGTGGCCTTGCCTGCGCGGCCATCGGCGAGCCGGTGCTCGCCACCGCCATCGTCATCCCGGCTCTCGCCGCCATCGCCATCGCCGCCTATGCGGTCTTCGTCCGGGGGCCGTCGGAGGGGCTCGGCGAGCCGGTGGCGAGCGTCCCTGCGCCCGACCTCGTGCCCCTCCACCGCTGAGCATGACATGCAGGCCGTACGCCTGAACGGCGGCTCAGCCCGCACTCACCCGAATGGAGGAGCGCCTCTATTCCGCTGCGATGCGGTCGGCCGGTAGAGACGCCATCGCGTCCGCGGCGATCTCGAACGAGCGCAAGCGCGCCGCATGATCGTGGATCTGCCCGGTCAGGAGGATCTCGTCCGGAGCGTAGCGTCCGATGAGAAGGGCGAGTTCGCGCCGGACCGTCTCGCGCGATCCGGTCGCCGACACGGCCAAGGCTTCGTCGACGCCGGCTTTCACCATTGGATCGAGATGAGCGTCGATGTCGTCGACGGGATGCGGCAGCGGCCCCGGACGGCCGGTGCGAAGGTTTGCGAAGGCCTGTTCCATCGACGAGCGCAGCCGTCGCCCCTCGGCATCCGTCTCCGCAGCGAAAACGTTGGCAGCGAGCATGAAATAGGGCTCTGCCAGCGCCTGCGACGGGCGGAACGTCTCGCGGTAGATCTCCGCCGCCTGATCGAGCGCGGCCGGCGCGAAATGCGAGGCGAAGGCGTAGGGAAGGCCGAAATGGGCGGCGAGTTGCGCGCCGTAGAGGCTGGAGCCGAGAATCCAGACCGGAACGTTCGTCCCGACGCCGGGGATCGCGCGCACCCGCCGCCCTGCGTTCGCCCCAGCGCCGACGTCCTCCGCTTCGAAGTAGGACATGAGCTCGAGAACGTCCTGCGGGAAGCTGTCGCCGGCCTCGAGATTGCGGCGCAGGGCTCGTGCGGTCGCCATGTCGGTGCCGGGCGCGCGGCCGAGGCCGAGATCGATGCGGCCGGGAAAAAGGGTCGCGAGCGTTCCGAACTGTTCGGCGACGACGAGCGGGGCGTGGTTCGGCAGCATGATGCCGCCGGCGCCGACGCGGATCGTCGTCGTGCCGCCCGCGACGTGACCGATCACCACCGCCGTTGCGGCGCTCGCGATGCCGGTCATGTTGTGATGCTCGGCAAGCCAGAACCTGTTGTAGCCGAGACGTTCGGCGTGGCGGGCGAGATCGAGGGAATTTGCCAGCGCGTCGGCCGCCGTAGCGCCCTCGGGGATCGGCGAGAGGTCGAGGACGGAATAGGGGATCATCACTGGGTCCGATCGCAGAAAGCCATAGCTCGCATGTGGGTCGCGCCGCGCCGCACATCCAGCAGGCGGCGCAATGTCCTAAGCATATAGTATTATTTTTCGGACCAATGGCTTGGCTTGCTCTGCGACATCCGATGCGCCGATCCCAGGAAAAAGATCAATGATTTCAATACTAAGAGAAATCGCATATCCCATATCTGGGCTGCTGGCTTGAACGCACCGTCTACCTTTTGACAGCCGTCCGCCGCCGCCCCGTCTTGCACCCGGTCGTCTTTGCGGCAATTCACGTCGCCGGGCCGCCTTGCGCGGCAACGCGAATTGCGGCGTTGGGAGGCGTCTTCGGGATGATCTGGAGCCAGAACTACGACCCCTTCGGCAGTCTGCCGATTTCCTTCCTGCTCGCGGCGGTTCCGATCGTCGTGATGTTGGTCGGCCTCGGCTTCCTGCACATGCGCGCCCACATGGCGGCGCTCGCCGGGCTCGTGGCGGCACTGGTCATCTCGATCCTCGCTTTCGGAATGCCTTGGGACAAGGCGCTGCTTGCCTCCGGCTACGGGGCCGCCTACGGGCTGATGCCGATCGGCTGGATCGTCCTCAACATCATCTTCCTGCACCGCCTCACCGTCGAGAACGGCTCGTCGGAAATCCTGCAGAACTCGATCGCCAGCATTTCCGACGACCGGCGGCTGCAGCTTCTCCTCATCGCCTTCTCCTTCGGCGCCTTCTTCGAGGGTGCCGCGGGCTTTGGAACGCCCGTCGCGGTGACGGCCGCGCTCCTAATCGGCCTCGGCTTCTCGCCGCTCGCCGCCTCCGGCCTGTCGCTGATCGCCAACACCGCGCCGGTCGCCTTCGGCGCGCTCGGCACGCCCGTCATCGCCCTCGCCGCCGTCACCGGCCTCGACCTCCTGGATCTCTCGGCCATGATCGGCCGCCAGCTTCCGTTCTTCTCGGTGCTGGTGCCGTTCTGGCTGATCTGGGCCTTCGCGGGCTGGCGCGGCATGATGGAAATCTGGCCGGCGA
>JACMIV010000146.1 GCA_014380965.1 Rhizobiaceae bacterium
GCGTTGATAGGTGGCACAGCGACAGATGTTGCCGGCCATGGCGCCATCGATATCCTCGTCGGTCGGCTTCGGCGTGTTCTGCAGGAGCGAGACGGCGGACATGATCTGGCCTGACTGGCAGTAGCCGCATTGCGGCACGTCGATCGCGACCCACGCCTTCTGCACGGCCTCCGCCTCGGCTCCGGAAACGCCCTCGATCGTAATGACTTCCGAGCCTTCTACCGTCGAGATCGGCGTGATGCAGGAGCGGCGCGTCATCCCGTCGAGATGCACCGTGCAGGCGCCGCACTGGGCGATGCCGCAGCCATATTTGGTGCCGGTCAACTTCTCGAAGTCGCGGATGACCCACAGGAGCGGGGTCTCGGGATCGCCGTCGAAGGTCTTTTCCTGGCCGTTGAGCGTAAAGCTGATCAAGACCTCTCTCCTTGTTCAAAGCGAGGGTCCCAGCGAACGGAAGTTCGCTCGGGGCCGCGTCGGTCAAGTCTGTAATAGGTCTAACATTACGAGAAGGAGAGGCTTGCGAAAAGACCCGGCCTTGTCCAGCCGTCCTCACTTTCCAGTGACGCAATGTGCCGCAACCCGCACACTTGTCAAAGCCGATTCCGCCTCTAGCAACGCGAAGAGCCGCCTCGTTCCCGAAGCGGCTCGTCCTGCGTCCTGCTTAAAGCGAAGGGGTCGTAATCAGTGTCTGCCGACCTGATCCTTGATCGCGCCTTTGACCTTGCCGACATTCTTCTCGGTCTTGCCCTCGATCTGATCCATCTTGCCTTCGGCCTGAAGACGTTCGTTGCCGACGAGCTTGCCGGCCGCTTCCTTGAGATGGCCGCCGATTTCCTTGAGACCGCCTGAAGCTTCGTTCTTGTCGATCGCCATGGTTTGATCCTTTGCGTTCACTTGCCGCTTGCGGTTTCTCGCGCGGCGCCGAAGACAAAACGGTGCTTTGCGACTGGCGTTCCGGCAATCATGGAAAAAAGATCGTCAACTGAAGAGTTGCCAGATCTGGATCAGCGAAAGACCGCAGATCAAGGTGCCGACGGCTCGCAGCAGCCATGCCTCCGGAACGATGCGGACGGCGTAGCCGGCGAATGGCGCGACCAAGATGCCGCCGAGGACGAGCCCGCCGACCGATAGAGCATTCGAGGCAAGGTCCGGTGCGTCCTCCCAGTGGCCGGTGAGAAGCGCGAAGAGAAAAGCGAGGGAAACCGACAGCGAGACGAGGAACTCCGCCGCATTGACGGTGCCGATGACGTAGCGCGGTTGGCCGCCAGCGCCGAGAAGGCCGGAGGTCACGATCGGCCCCCAGCCCCCGCCGCCGATGGAATCGAGGAAGCCCCCGGTGCTTGCCAGCGGCGGCACGATGACCATCGGCACCGGCTTGTGCGGGATGCGGTTGAATGACCGGTAGAGGAGAAACACGCCGATGAGCCCGAGATAGATGGCCACGTAAGGCTTCACGACGTCGCCGTCGACACTGGTCAAAACGTAGGTGCCGAGCACGCCGCCGAGGATGCCGAACGGAACGAGACGCCAGAACAGCTTCCAGTCGATGTTCCGGTTTGCGATGTGCGCGCTTCCCGAGGCCGCGGTGGTGAAGAGCTCTGCGGCATGGACCGAGGCGGAGGCCTGAGCCGGACTGACGCCGAAGGAGAGCAGCACCGTCGAGCAGATGACGCCATAGGCCATGCCGAGCGCCCCGTCGACGAGCTGGGCAAGGGCGCCGACGAGAAGGAACAGGAGAAAATCAATCATGCGTATTCCGAATGAGCGCCGCGCGGGACCCTAACAAAACGCTCACCGCGGGACAGGAAGCTTTTTCCTTTTGCACCGCGATCGGTGGCGCTTTGTCCCTCGCATCGACGCTGTCGCGAAACAAGCGAGGAACTCCGGCCGAGTGCTCGGCCCGGACGGGCATCGGCGCGACGCCTGGTCTCGATCGACCTTCCCGCCTGCGCCCTCTACTTCGGCCGCATGAAGCGCGACCTCTCCTCTTCGCACGGCTGGCGGCAGATGCAGCCCTCCACATGGTCGTTGACGAAGCCCATGGACTGCATGAAGGCATAGAGCACCGTCGGGCCGACGAAGGTGAAGCCTCGCTGCTTCAGAGCCTTGGACAGCCGCGTCGAGGCGGCCGTTTGCGGATGGGCGAGGAGATATGCCTGGTCGATCGAACCGGGCCGCTCCGCGTCGCCGGGCTCGAACGACCAGAGGAAGGCGGCGAAGGAAACGCCTTCCTCGCGCAAACGGCGGATCTGGCGGGCATTGTTGATCGCCGAGACGATCTTCCCCCGGTGCCGGACGATGCCGGGATCGCACACCAGCCTCTCGACGTCCGCATCGCCGAAGTCGGCGACGGTCTCGATGCTGAAGCCGGCGAAGGCCGTGCGGAAGGCGGGACGTTTGCGAAGGATGGTGAGCCAGGAGAGGCCGGCCTGAAAGCCCTCGAGGCAGAGCTTCTCGTACAGCCGGTCGTCGTCCCCGACGGGGCGCCCCCATTCGCGGTCGTGGTAGGCGATATAGTCGTCGGCGCCGCCTTGCCAGCGGCAGCGCAGCGCACCGTCGATCCCTCGCATCAACCCGGCGACCGCCGCTCCATCGGCGACCGCCTCCACCGATCCGTTGCGTTCATCACTCATCGCCCTTCATGCCGCGAGGCAGGGGCCAGTGCAACGATGTGATCGTTGACGGCGACGCCAAGTCCTCACGAACGTACACCCTTACCGTCCTCGATCGAACGGCGCCTGTTGCGAAAGCGCAGCATCCTTGACCCCCGCACAGGCCCCGGGCTTGTGCCGCGCCGCGACAGCTTGCAAGGGTGGAGCCTCTTTCCCGCAGATCAGGCTGGATGCCCCGGATGGCCTTGCCCCAAGCGCGCCGACGTCGACACGACCGCGTTTCGGCGCTGCCCATCCGGCTCTACGGCGGCGTTCTCGCACTCCTCCTGTCGGCTTGGGGCGCTGCCGCCGCTCCGACAGCCGCCGAAGCTCGCCTGATCGAAGGGTTCGAGCGGATCGCCTTCGGCGTCGAGATCGCAGGCACCTTTGGTGGCGGCCGCTACCTCAAGCGGTTCGCTGGACCGGTCGGGTTCGCGATCGACGACAGATCCGCAAGCGGAAGGGCCCGCGAGGCGCGGACCTTTCTCGCCTCTCTCGACCGACGGATCGACGGGCTCGACAGCAGCGTCCTCGGCGATCCAGGCCGCGCCAACTTCCTCGTCCACATCGTCGACCGCAAGGACTACCAGTCGGTCGGCCGCGCCATCTATCGCAACCCGTTCATGACGGTCCCCGGCGACTGCATCGTGCGCGTGAGTTTCGGGCGGCGTGGGATCGTGCGCTCGGACGCTCTCATCGTCGCCGACGAGGGAGACGTGCTCTTCACCCGCTGCCTGATCGAGGAGGTGCTTCAGGGTCTCGGCCCGCTCGACGACAATCCGGACGCTGCCGACAGCGTCTTCAACGACACCTCCACCCTGACGCGCTTCTCGCGCTACGACCGCATCATGCTCAACATGCTCTACGACACGCGGCTGATGCCTGGAATGACCGCCGAGACCGCGGGGCCGCTCCTGCCCGACATCGCCCGAGACACCCGGCGAAGAGTGCGCTGAGCGCTCTTTACCTTGCCTTCACCATGCCCGTCAGCGCTCTGTTAGGCATAACGAAATGCATTGGCGCCAGTGGCATTTCGCGCGGCCGGCGATTCACCATTCGCTTGCCAATTTCCCGCAGTCTCGGCCCCGACAAGAGCCATGATGCGGATCGGATATCCTCGGCATGGTGTTCCTCCCGACGAAGGACGACCGACCCTTGCCCTCCCTAACGTTCCGCCCATCGCGGCCGCGCGCCGCCCGTCTCTTCGTTGCGTGTCTCGCACTGGCGGCGGCGGCCTTCGCGGCTCCAAGCGCGGACGCGCGCGACCGGCATTCCGCGGTCAAGGTATCCCCCGATCTCGCAGCCGAATGGCTGCTCCAGCTCTCGCCCGGCAGCGGCGTCGTGCCGGGGTACCAGCGCCCGCACCTTTCCGATGCCCGGCGCAATTACGAGGGCGTGACCTCTCAGGGGCAGGCTCCGACAGCGATCGGGCGCCGCACCGGCTTCGGTCGCGCTCCGCGCACCGACAATCGCCGACCGCTGGTCGATCCCGGCTACACGGGCTCGGTGACGCGGCAGGCGAGCGTCGCCCGGCCACGTCAGATGAAGCGCGTGGACAGCATCGATCCGAAATACCTGCCGCAGACCGTCTCCTACAAGGGCAGCCACAGACCTGGCACCGTCGTCATCGACACCGACACCAAGTTCCTCTACCTCGTCGAGCCCGGCGGAACGGCGCGCCGCTATGGCGTCGGCGTCGGCAAACCCGGCTTCGAATGGGCGGGCACCCACAAGGTGACGCAGAAGAGGGAATGGCCAACCTGGACGCCGCCCGCACAGATGCGCGCCCGAGAGAAGAAAAAGGGCCGCATCCTGCCCGTGCGCATGGAGGGAGGGCCGGAGAACCCGCTTGGGGCGCGAGCAATGTATCTCGGCTCGACGCTCTACCGCATCCACGGCACGAATCAGCCCTGGACGATCGGGCAGGCGGTCTCGTCCGGCTGCATCCGGATGCGGAATGAAGACGTCAGCGATCTCTATGAGAGAGTTCCGGTCGGCACCCGCGTCATCGTGCTCTAGCGGCAACAGAGCTCCCCGAAACGACTTCTTCTCGATCACGGCTTGAGGAGAAGACGTGCCTTTGCCCGGTTCGTTGCTTGCCAGACCGGCACGCCGGGGCGAATCTTTGCTCGGAGTATGAGCTTACGCGGACGCCCTGGCCCTTCGACAGCGAGGGGCGTTGGCGCCTCGGCCCGCTGCCCTTTTGTCTCCTGCCTAAATCTATGAGGACGTCGCCCATGACCGGCCTGTTTCGCTCCGCCATTGCTGCGGCCACACTTCTCGTTGGAATGACCGGGCTGTCCTCGGCACCGGTATCAGCGGAAGAGCGTTACTACAACCATACGACGA
>JACMIV010000147.1 GCA_014380965.1 Rhizobiaceae bacterium
ACTGGATGACGACGGCGAAATGCGTCGGGTTGACGACGACCGCCGTTCCCTTCTTCGCAGCAGCGCCGCCGTCACCCATCGCCATCTCCTGGGCGACGTGCTTGCGCTGGCCCTTGATGTGCGGATCGCCCTCGCTCTCCTTGTACTCCCGCTTCACCTCGTCCTTCGACATCATGAGGCTCTTGGTGTGCGAGTGCTTCTGGTAGGCGAAGTCGGCCAGCGCGACGACGATGAAGGCAAGACCGGAATAGACGAAGGTCTGGAGCATGACCCCGACGGTGATGTCGAGAATGCAGGGCGTGCCGCAGTCAAGCGAGTTGAGGTAGGGGCCGATCGCATCGCGCACGACGAAATACAACAGGAAGGACAGGATCACGATCTTGAGCACCGACTTCAGCAGCTCGACCACCTGCTTCATCGAGAAGATGCGCTTGAAGCCGGCCCCGGGGCTGATCTTCTCGAGCTTCGGCGTGATGCTTTCGAAGGAAAAGAGGCTGCCGATCTGGAAGTAGTTCGCGGCGATGCCGGACAGGAGCACGACGCCGAGCACCGGGATCATGATCGACGTCGCGTCCCAGAACGCCTTGTAGATGCCGGTGATCCCGTTGACCTCGAAGTCTCCCGTCGCAAGCAGCGCCACCTCGTCGAAGAGCGTGATCATCCGCTCCGTGAAAAGGCCCCACGTCGCCCAGACATAGGCGATGACGGACAGCAGCGAGACGGTCGTCACGACCTCCTGGCTTTTGGCGACCTGCCCTTTCTGGCGGGCATCGCGCTCCTTCTTCGGGGTCGGCAGTTCGCTCTTCTCGCCGCTGCTGCTCACGTCCCGCCTCCCCCTTCAAGGACCGGCTGGAGCCGGAGCGGGCTCTGCCGGCGCAAGTGACGGGGGAGCGTCCGGCGCGCTCGGCACGGCATCGCCCGGAGAAAAACGCATCACGTCGTAGAACTGGCGCATGTAGGGCTCGAAGTCGCCGAGCTGGTCGGCCGCGAAGGGAAGCAGACGCGAAAAGTAGAAGATCAGGATGAAGATGGCGAGACCGCTCTTGATCGGCATCGCGAGGATGAAGACCTGAACCTGCGGCGCGAAGCGGCTGACCATGGCGAGCGCGAACTCGGCGAGGAACATGACGGCGACGATGGGGCCGGCGATGACGACGACGATCCGCAGCGCGTTGTCGGCGATGCCGAGTACGAGGACAGGGAAGACGTCGCTGAAGATCGGGACTCCGCTCGTCGCCGGCCACAGCACGTAGGACTGGTAGAGGAGGCCGATGATCGGCAGGAAGGCGCCGGTGGTGAAGATGTAGGTCAGGAACGCCTGGCTGAAGAGCATGCCGATCGGCGAGGTCTCGTGGCCTTGCAGCGGGTCGATGCTGGCGGCGATGGCCGCGCCGCGCTGGTTGTCGATGAAGGCGCCGGCGGACTGCACCGCCCAGAACACCCAGCCGACGATGTAGCCGAGCACGAAGCCGATCGCGAATTCCTTGAGGAAGTAGAGCGCGTAGCTCGGCACCGTCCGGTCGAAGCTGTCGACATGGACGAGGTTGATGGGAACGGCGATGACGGAGAGCGACAGGATGGCCGCGGTGCGCGACAGGCGCGGCACCGAACTCGGCGCGAAGAGCTGCGAGGTCAGGAGAAAGGCGTAGATGCGCGGAAGCGTCAGGAGCAGCGCGATCAACTCGCGGTCGAACAGCTTGAAGTAGAGACGCGCGACATCGCTGATGTCGTTCATGTCATGCTCGGGAAGTCGTTGAAGAGCTTCAGCGTGAAATTGACCATTTCGCTGCCGAGGAGCCCGGCCATCGCCGCGATGGTGGCGGCGACCGCGATGAGCTTGATCGCGAAGGAGACCGTCTGTTCCTGCACCTGCGTCAGCGCCTGCAGGAGGCTGACGAGAATGCCGACGACGGACGCGACGATGATCGGCGGCAGCGACAGGACCATCACGAGAAGCATCGACTCGGTGATCTGCTGCATGGCGACTTCGGGCGACATCTCGGGTTTCTCCAGAGCACCGCGTCAGAGCGGCGCATAGAACGGGGGCGTCGTGCCTTAGACGTAGGTCTTGACCAATCCGAGGATCAGTCGCGACCAGCCGTCGATCATGACGAACAGAAAGAGCTTGAACGGCAGCGAGATCGTCAGCGGGCTGACCATCATCATGCCCATCGCGAGGAGGATGTTCGAGACGATGAGGTCGATGGCGATGAAGGGCAGGTAGAGAAGGAAGCCGATCTCGAACGCTTCGCGGAGCTGCGTCACCGTGAAGGAGGGCAATACGACGAAGAGACTGTCGATGCTGAGCTGAGCGGCCATCTCCGGCGGCCAGAGCGAGCGGGCGGCTTCCAGGAAGAACGTCTTCTCCCGGTCCGAGGCATGGCGGTTGAGGAAGTCGGTGAGAGGGCCCTTGCCGGCCTCGTAGGCGGCCGTCAGGCCCTCGATGTTCGTCACGTCGTAGGTGCCGACCGACAGGATGTTGTAGGTCGCGACGATGACCGGGGCCATGATGTAGGCCGACAGGATGATCGCCAGCGCGTTCAGCGCCATATTCGGCGGGATGTTCTGAACGCCGATCGCGTTGCGCACCAGGAGGAAGACGACCGACAGCTTGATGAAGCTCGTCGCGATGACCGCCAGAAACGGAAACACTGCGGCCGCACCGACGACAAAGATGAGATTGAGCGGATCGATCACGGAAGCTGGCTCGTCAGGTCGGGCGCCGGCGTCAGGAACGCAGCGCGAAGCGGGTGATGCGGACGCCGATGCGGTCGTCGATCCGCACGAGATCGCCGTGGCCGACGACGTCGCCATTGGCGCGGATGGTCACCTCGACGCCGTCGGTCAGCGTTGGCAGGGCAAGGTCGATCACCATGCCCTGCTGCCATGCAGCAATGGTGCCGAGCGGCACCATGGAGCGGCCGAGATCGAAGTCGATCGCGATGCGAAGGTCCGACAGCGAGATCGCGCTCGGCTCAGCGGCATCTGCCGGGGCTGCCACGTCCGTTCCCGGATGGTCGGCGGCATCGCCCGTCGCGGGCGCCATGTCTTCGCTCAAGCGGCTCTCCTGTCGGTGTAGCGCGGCGCGCGGCCGGTGGCGGTCGAGGGATTGCGGCCCGGAACATCGCCAGCCCTCCCCGGTCTGGGTGAACGCATAGACGATCTCGCCGACCCGGACTTTCAGCGTCTCGGCATGGGTTTCGGCCATCACGACGACGGCGCCCTGCTCCAGCGCGGCAAGTTCGCCTGCGGCCAGCGTGATCGCCCCGAGCGTGACGTCGGCGGTGATCATCAGCGTTTCGGCGAGCGGCCCGGGCTGGCCGATCCCGAAGAGGAGATCGCGCGACAGCCGGCCGACGATGAGCGAGGGCGGCGCGCCGACGCGAAGATCGGCGAAGAGGCCGTCGATCCGCTGCAGTCGAACGGAGAACCAGGACGCCTCGGGTCCGAGCGCGGGCAGGAACCGGGCGGCCGGGCCTTCCTCGGCGATCGTAAGATCGGCGGCGAAGTCCGGCGGCAGCAGGGAGCGCAACGACGCGATCATTCCTTCGGTTACCGCCTCGCGCACGCCGTCCGGCAGCATCGCGAGATCGGCCACGGAGAGCTCGACCTGGAAGAGGTCGCGGAACGGAAAATCGCGCACCTCGCAGACGATCGAACGACTGTCGCCGGCCAGCTGCAGACGCAGGCAATGGGCGTCCGGCGCCGGCGGCTCGGCGAGCTGGAACCCCATCGACCGCTGGTCGTCGATGGCAAGCCCTCGGCCCGCCAGCGCCAGAAAGGCGTTCCACAGCGCGCCGCGATCCAGTCCTTCGCCGAAGAGCGGCGGTGTCCACGGGGCGTTCACGAGGTCCTGTCCGATCGCTGGAAGAGGCGCGAGAGATCGTCGAAGCCGCCGGAGGGCTCATTGCCGGCGGGGAGCTGCGCTTCGAGGATGCGGATGGTGCGCCCGGGGAAACGTGCCTGCAGCCGGTCGGCGAGGCCTTGCGCCGCGGCGGCATACTCGGCCATGCGTTCCGGGCCGTCCGGGGTGAGCGTCACGTCCACATTGTCAGGCGAAACGGCGACGGTGATGGCCTTGAGGCCTGCAAGCCCGTCCGTGAACTCCAGCCGCAGCGTCGACGGCTTGGGGCCGGGAAGGCGCAACTCGTCGAGCCAAGCCCGCTCGATCCGTTCCGA
>JACMIV010000148.1 GCA_014380965.1 Rhizobiaceae bacterium
TATGCGAAATATTTTGAAGATGGATGTCAGTGCGAAAAAGTCAGCGTTATTACGTCTTTCGTTGTATTTTTGTACGAGTGCTGCCGTTAAGTGATCAGGGTTCGATCCTCGCTAAACCACGAGGAATTGCAACTAAGCCAGAACCGGCACATGGCCGTTCGAGTCTCATCATCTTCGCGAAGGGCGCTGAAAGTGAATTCTCGACACGTTCTGACCGCCAAGCGCTGATTTCATAGCTACCGTCAGGGGTTGCCCGCGGGGCTGCGTTGGCAGGCTACTCGAAGCGATCAGGCGTGCCGCCATTGCCGCAGTATCTCCTCGTCACAACGTGGTGGAATGCCACGTTACCGCCCAGTGGTAGACTTGCGGTGTGACGGCTGTGGCGCTCGGCATGCTGCAAGCTGGAATTCGTCACGAACACGCCAAGATCTTTGGTTCCGACTTTGCAAAGGTGCCGCGGGTTGCGCATCGTCGCGAACGCTGTCGGGTTGACCCTTGCAACGGACAGCCCGCCCGCCCGCGTTTCCGCGGAAGCATAACCCACACCTTGCTTTTCCGGACGATACGTCCGATGGAGGGCGCCATCTTGAGAAGAGAGAGCCGCCTTTGCGGCACCATCCCGGCCGCGCCACGGACCCAAGGGCCGCGCGGCCAAAACTGTCTGAGGTCGAAACGCTTATGGCGAAAGAAGAAGTTCTCGAATTCCCGGGCCTGGTGACCGAACTCTTGCCCAATGCGACCTTCCGCATCAAGCTCGAGAACGATCACGAGATCATAGCCCACACCGCCGGCCGCATGCGCAAGAACCGCATCCGCGTTTTGACGGGCGACAAGGTGCTCGTCGAGATGACGCCCTACGATCTGTCCAAGGGCCGCATCACCTACCGCTTCAAGTAGGCCGGTCCGGCTCCGAGCGTCTGCCGGTTCCCCCGTCTGCCGGCTGCAAGCGTCCGCCGGTCCTAAGCGTTCGAAAGTCCCGATGGCGATGAGGCTTCAACTCGTGCTCGCGTCCGGCTCGCCCCGGCGTCTGGAGCTTCTGCAGCAGGCCGGCATCGAGCCCGAGCGCCTGCTTCCTGCCGATATCGACGAGACGCCCCAGAAGAGCGAGCATCCGCGATCCCTTGCCAAGCGGCTGTCGTCGGAGAAGGCCGAGGTCGCCTACGCCGTTCTGCGCGATCGCGGCGAGAGCGAGGGGCGCATCGTGCTCGCCGCCGACACCGTCGTCTCCGTCGGGCGGCAGATCCTGCCGAAGGCCGAGCTCGTCGACGACGCGGTGGCGAACCTGCGCATCCTCTCGGGGCGCACCCACCGCGTCCACACCGGCGTGTGCCTGATCGGGCCGTCGCAGCGACAGCGGCTACGCCTCGTCGAGACGCGCGTGCGCTTCAAGCGTCTGTCGCGCGACGACATCGAGAGTTACATTGCCTCGGGCGAGTGGCGCGGCAAGGCAGGCGGCTATGCCATCCAGGGCCTTGCCGGAAGCTTTGTCGTGCGCCTCGTCGGCTCCTATACCAACGTGGTCGGCCTGCCGCTCTACGAGGCCGTCGCGCTCATCGGCGGCGAGGGGTTCGACATCCACGGGCGTTGGCGCGATGGCGGCAAGCCGGCGTCATGACGTCTGGCAAGGGATCGGCTGGAGGCGGCACCGTCACGCCGCTGCGCCGAAAGCGCAAGTGTCCCGAATGCGGCCGGCCGTCGGAGCGCTTAAGCTTTCCCTTCTGCTCGCCCCGCTGCAAGGCGGTCGATCTCAATCGCTGGCTGTCCGGAAGCTACGTCATTGCCGGCCCCGAGAACGAACTGCCGAGCCCTGATGACGAGGACGAACGGTAGTCACCGCTGGGCGTCGGCGCTTACGAAACTCAACGGCCGAGGGCGCCGACGACGAAATCCAGATTGGCGGCGATCGAGAGCCACTTGCCGGGGTCCTCGCTGCTCTGCCGTTTGACGAAGGCATAGGGCGTGTCGCGCCAGGCCCGAACGCGCCAGTCGAGATTGTCGAGCACGAAGTCTCCGGTGGATGTGCGCAGGGTCAAAACCGCATGTCCCTCGCCGTTCGGCTTGCGCACGACGGTGATGAGGAGGTTCGAGAGCGGGATGCCGATCGCCTCGAGGCGTTGGCGCTTCAGGAGCACGAAATCCTCGCAGTCCCCCCGCCCGTCCTCGGGATAGACCCAATGTTCCTCGACGCCGTAGAGAAGCTGATCCGATACCGGCTCGATCTCGGCATTCGTCTGCGTGTTGATCTCCGCCACCGTCTGGATGAGGCTGGCGGTCAGATCGACCGGAGCAAGACGGTCACTGCCGGGTGCCTCGCATTCGCGCGGGAGGTCGCGGCACAGGAGATGATGTCCGATCGGCGCGGTGGTCGAGACGCCGAGCGTCATGAAGCCGATCTCCGCCCTGACGCTGAGGCAGCTTAGAAGAAGGCAAAGAACGGCCACCGACCCGGCACCCGAAGCGCGGAAAGCTTGCATGTCGAACTCCTGAAGACAGGATGTTGCGTGCTGATCTAGCGATGGTGAGTGCAACGCGGAAGACTGTCAACGCATCAGCCTGCCGCCGTCCCGCACTGCGTCGGCTTCAGGTAAGTTTGAGCCTCGGGAGGACCGCAGTGAGGCTTTTCGTCGGGACACGAGTTCCGCGTCGGCGCCACGATAAAGAGAATTTGAACAAGATCTTAAACGATGTGCACAAGAGTTGTGGCATTTTCGCCACGTCGTTCGGGAAATGGCCGAACCTCACGCGAAGCCCGGTGTCGAGCTTCATCAGACCGCATTCGTGACGGCCGCAAGCTCGCGCGCCGCCTGTTCGATACGGGCGAGATCCTCCTCGCGCGACAGCCTGTGATCGCCGTCCCGGATCAAGGTCAGGATCACGCCGTCGCCCGGAAGCGACGACACGAGGTCGAGCGCGTGGGTGTAGGGCACGTCCGGATCCGCCATGCCCTGGATGATGTGGACCGGGCACCCTGTCTCGATGAGCCCGTCCATCACGAGGTTGCGGGCTCCATCCTCGAGCAGCGTCCGCGTATAGACCGTCGGCTGATCGGAATAGGCCGACGGCTTGGTGCAAAAGCCCTTGTCCGCGAGATCCCGTTTCTGAAGATCGCTGAGCTTCGGTTCGACGAGGCGCCGGGTGAAGTCGGGAGCCGGCGCAAGGAGGAGGAGCCCGGCGATCCTGTCACCGAGACCGTCCCGGCGAAGATCCGCGACGAGACGGAGCGCGATCCACGCGCCCATGGACGAGCCGACGAGGATCGCGGGCCCCGAAACCGTTGCGTCGAAAACCGCGCGGGCATCGTCGAGCCAGCGCGAGATCGTCCCCTCCTCGAAGGTGCCGGACGATTCGCCATGACCGCTGTAGTCGAACCGGCAGAAGCCGAACCGTTCCGCCTCGGCAAGCGCCGAGAGCCTTTCGGCTTTCGTCCCCAGCATGTCGGAGCGGTATCCGCCGAGCCAGACCAACGTCGGTTCGGCTCCTCGGAAAGCGCGGACGGCGATGCGGCGATGCGTTTCGCCGGCTCCGACGTCGAGATAGGAAGGGGGAGCGCGGACGGTGTCTGTCGTCATGAGGCTGAGCGCTGCTTTCTGTCCGGAGTTGCCATTTCTTGACGGGGAGACGTGAAACTCCGCTTCCCACGTGCTATATCGCCTCGGTGACGTACCCGGCGCGTGCCGATGCTTTTGTTTTCGCGCCACGTTCGGTACGCGGGATATATCGGACGACGGAGTGGCCATGAATGCCGCCCGCCAGTTGTCCGCCGCCCATGCAGAGCCCATTTGTGTCGTCAACAGCAGGAGACAACGACCATTCGCAGACCATTTCGTGCGCCGCCGGTCCAGAAGGAGGGACCGCGCTCCAACAAGGACATCCGGATTCCCTTCGTCCAGCTGATCGACATCGATGGTCAGAACCGCGGTCCGACGCCGACGGCCGATGCCTTGGCGATGGCCGAGGAAGCTGGACTCGATCTCGTCGAGATCGTGCCGACCGCAAATCCGCCGGTCTGCAAGATCCTCGATCTCGGCAAGCTGAAGTACGAGGGCCAGAAGAAGGCCGCCGAGCAGCGCAAGCGCCAGAAGATCATCGAGGTCAAGGAGATCAAGATGCGGCCGAACATCGACGATCACGACTACGAGACCAAGATGAAGGCTGTCCGCCGCTTCTTCGAGGACGGTGACAAGGTGAAGCTGACTCTGCGTTTCCGCGGCCGCGAGATGGCGCATCAGGACCTCGGAATGCTGCTTTTGAACCGCGTCCGCGACGAGACCGCCGAGATCGCCAAGGTCGAGGCCGAGCCCAAGCTCGAAGGCCGCCAGATGATGATGGTCCTCGCTCCGCGCGGGTGAGCGAACGGCGGGACGGGTGGCGCTCAGGCTCCGCCCCGCCCCGCCTCCGGTCCAAATTGGCCGCTTGCAGCTCCGGCGGCCGGACCTCTCTTCTCAACAGAACGCATCCCGTGCGCGACGCTCTTGCCTTGGGGCGGGGCTTTCGCTATGGGATCGCCGTTGACCGAGTGGGCCGGCAGGGCATGCCGTGGCCACTTCGAATGCGACCCGCGCGACAATCCGAAATCCTTCGAATTGCTGGCGACCCTGCCGAAAGGCGGACGGCTTGCCCATCGCGCTTCCGATCAAGGAGAGCAAAATGCCCAAGATGAAGACGAAGTCCGCTGCCAAGAAACGCTTCAGGTTTACCGCCAACGGCCATGTCAAGGCCGGCGCTGCGGGCAAACGCCACGGCATGATCAAGCGCTCTAACGACTTTCTACGCAACGCGCGCGGGACGATGATTTTGTCCAAGCCCGACGAGCGGATCGTCAAGGTTTACATGCCGTACAACCGCTGAGCGGCCCGGCGTTTTAAAAATCAAGGAGCTAAGATCATGGCACGTGTGAAAAGGGGCGTGACGTCTCACGCCAAGCACAAGAAGGTTCTCGAGCAGGCCAAGGGTTTCCGCGGCCGCCGCAAGAACACGATCCGGACGGCCAAGGCCGCCGTTGATCGGTCCAAGCAATACGCGACGCGTGACCGTCGCACCAAGAAGCGCAACTTCCGCGCCCTCTGGATCCAGCGCATCAATGCCGGCGTGCGCGAGCACGGCCTGACCTATGCCCGCTTCATCGACGGTCTTGCCAAGACCGGAATCGAAGTCGACCGCAAGGTCCTGTCCGATCTCGCCATCCACGAGCCGGAAGCTTTCGCGGCGCTCTGTGCCTCGGCGAAGACGGCCCTCGAATACCTCAAGGACCAGAATCCCGGTTCCTACGAGCGTGCGGTACGCGACGTCGGGGTCGCCGCCTGAGGCCAAGCGGGCATATCTCGAAGATACGCCCGTTCGACGACAAGGCCCGCCGGCGGAGACGCCGGGCGGGCCTTTTCTTTGCTCATGGCGCGCGTTAGGGAACCCGTCGACGGGATGCGGCGCCCCTCGGGGCGCCGGCGAATGGAGTGTGATGTGACCGACCTCAGCGCCCTCGAGGCGAGACTGACTGCCGAGATCGCCGCGGCAGAGGACGAGGCTTCTCTGGAGGCCGTGCGCGTCGCCGCCCTCGGCAAGAAGGGCGAGCTGTCCGAACTCCTGAAGAGCCTCGGGAAGATGAGCCCCGACGAGCGCCGCGAGGAGGGACCGAAGCTGAACGGCCTGCGCGACCGCGTGGCGGCAGCCCTTGCAATGCGGCGCGACAGCCTTGCAGACGCGGCCATCGCCGAGCGGCTGAAGGCCGAGACGCTGGACGTGACGCTTCCCGTTCGCTCTTCGCCGGCCTCGCGCGGACGCATCCACCCGATCAGTCAGGTCATCGACGAGATCACCGCGATCTTCGCCGACATGGGTTTCTCGGTCGCGGAAGGTCCGGACATCGAGACCGACCACTACAACTTCACCGCCCTCAACTTCCCTGCCGGGCACCCCGCGCGCGAGATGCACGACACGTTCTTCCTGGAGGCGCCGGAGGGCGCGGAGCGCAAGCTGCTGCGCACCCACACCTCGCCCGTCCAGATCCGCACGATGGAAAGCCGGAAGCCCCCGATCCGCATCGTCATCCCCGGCAAGACCTACCGCCAGGATTCCGACGCGACGCACACGCCGATGTTCCATCAGGTCGAAGGCCTCGTCATCGACAGGACGGCGAACGTCGCCAACATGAAGTGGGTGCTGACCGAGTTCTGCAAGGCCTTCTTCGAGGTCGAGGCCTTGAACATGCGCTTTCGTCCGTCCTTCTTTCCCTTCACGGAGCCGAGCCTCGAGGTCGACATCCAGTGCGACCGCTCCGGCAACGAGATCCGCTTCGGCGAGGGGAGCGACTGGCTGGAAATCCTCGGCTGCGGCATGGTGCATCCGAACGTACTGCGCGGCGTCGGCCTCGACCCGGCGGAGTACCAGGGCTTCGCCTGGGGCATGGGCATCGATCGGATCGCGATGCTTAAATACGGGATGCCAGACCTGCGCGACTTCTTCGACGCCGACGTGCGCTGGATCGAGCATTACGGCTTCCGCCCGCTCGACGTGCCGACGCTGTTCGGGGGATTGAGCGCCTAGAATGCCGACGCTCCTTATGTGGCGCGGGTACCGCTTTGGCTTTTACTCCCTGGACCGGTTCGAGCCCGCACACGTTCACGTCGTCAAGGATGGAAACGAAGCGAAAATCTGGCTGGCCACAATGGAGATCAGCTACAATCGCGGCTACAGCGCCCCGGAGTTGCGAAGGCTGCTCGCCAAAAGAGAAGAGCACCGAGCAGGGTGGATCGGAGAATGGGATGACTTCTTCCAACTTTGAAACAGATGATGCGCGACCCGTCGAGGTGCGATTCGACGCTGATTTCGTGTTCGTCGCCCTGGCTGATGGACGGCAGGTCCGGGCGCCGCTCTGGTGGTATCCCTTCCTTCTGAGGGCATCCTCTGAGGAGCGGGCGAAATTCGAGCTGGAATTCGCCGGAATATGGTGGCCAGGGCTCGACGATGGCCTTTCGGTCAAGGGAGTCATGCTCGGTTGGAAAGCTCCCGGCGCTGTCGAGCCGTCCCTTGCGGCTGAATAGGGCCGCATGAACTGTATCCAAAGCATATCGGCGCCTGCCGCTGCGGCCTGTCAGGAACGAAGACGATGAAATTCACCCTCTCCTGGCTCAAGGATCACCTCGAGACCGACGCCACCCTGGCCGAGATCACGGAAAAGCTCACCGCGATCGGGCTCGAAGTCGAGCGCCTCGACGACAAGGCGGCGATGCGGCCCTTCCGGATCGCGAAGGTTCTGACCGCCGAGAAGCATCCCGATGCCGACAAGCTGAAGGTACTGATGGTCGACGGCGGGCCGGAGGTGAACGGCGGCAAGCCGCTTCAGGTCGTCTGCGGCGCTCCGAACGCGCGCGCCGGTCTCGTCGGCGTGCTCGCGCTCCCTGGCACATATGTGCCAGGCATCGACACGACGCTCGGCGTCGGCAAGATCCGCGGCGTCGAGTCCAACGGCATGATGTGCTCGGAACGCGAGCTCGAACTGTCGAACGCCCACGACGGCATCATCGACCTGCCGGCCGACGCCCCGGTCGGCGCGCTCTATGCGGACTATGCCGACCTTGCCGATCCGTTGATCGAGATCAACCTGACACCGAACCGCCCGGATGCGACGAGCATCCACGGCATCGCGCGCGACCTCGCCGCTGCCGGCCTCGGCCGGCTCAAGACGCCGGCAATCCAGCCGGTTTTGGACGAGGGCGACTGCCCCGTCGCGGTGGTGCTCGACTTCCCCGAGGGCGGCTCGCTCTGCCGAGGGTTTGCGCTCCGCAAGGTGTCGGGGCTGAAGAACGGTCCCTCGCCGGACTGGATGCAGAAGCGCCTGATCGCGATCGGTCTTCGCCCGATCAACGCGCTTGTCGACATCACCAATTATCTGACCTTCGATCGCGGCCGTCCGCTCCACGTCTTCGATGCCGGCAAGGTCGCGGGCGATCTTGTCGTCCGTTCGGCGAGGGACGGCGAGGAGATCCTCGGGCTCGACGGCAGGACGCATCGCCTGAAGCCCGGAATGTGCGTCATCGCCGACGACGGGGGCGTTGAGTCCATCGCCGGTATCATGGGCGGCGAGGTCTCGGGCTGCGACGAGACGACGACCGACGTGCTGATCGAGTCGGCGCTCTGGGAGCCCTTGAACGTCGCGCGCACCGGCCGCGCGCTCGGCATCATCACCGATGCGCGTTACCGGTTCGAACGTGGCGTCGATCCGGCCTTCATGGAGCCTGGCCTCGATCTCGCGACGAGGCTCGTCCTCGACATCTGCGGCGGCAAGGCTTCGAAGGCTGTCGTGGAGGGACTTATCCCGGCAGAGCGCCGCACGATCCGCCTTCCCTTCGCCGAGGTCGAGCGGCTGACCGGCCTTCCCGTGCCGCCGGAGCGGCAAATCGACTATCTTCGGCGTCTCGGCTTCGAGGTGGCGGCAGGGGAAGGCGGGGCCGACGTCGTCGTGCCGAGCTGGCGTCCGGATGTCGAGGGCGGTGCCGATCTCGTCGAGGAGGTCATGCGCCTCGAAGGTGTCGACCAGATCGTCCCCCAGCCGCTGCCCTCGACCGATGCGGTGAGCGGCCGGATCCTCACCGGAATCCAAAACCGCGACAAGGCTGCGCGCCGGGCGCTGGCGGCGCGAGGCATGGTCGAAGCCGTCACCTACTCCTTCGTGTCCGAGGTCGAGGCGAGGGCCTTCGGCGGCGGGTCGAGCGCGCTGAGACTTGCCAATCCGATCTCGGCGGAGCTTTCGGACATGCGCCCTTCGCTGCTGCCGAGCCTCATTGCCGCGGCCAAGCGCAACGCGGCGCGAGGCAGCGCCGATCTTGCGCTGTTCGAGGTGAGCCACGTCTATGTCTCCGACACTCCGGACGGACAGCGCCGGGTGGCCGGCGGGATCCGCCGCGGCACGGCCGGCCATGCGGGCTCCGGCCGCTTCTGGAACGCGAATGCCGCGACCGTCGGCGTCTACGACGCCAAGGCCGACGCCGTCGCGGCCCTGGAAGCTGCGGGCGCGCCCGTCGCCAATCTCCAGATCGAGGCCGGGGCGAGCGACTGGTACCATCCAGGCCGCTCCGGCCGCCTCAAGCTCGGACCGAAGACCGTGCTCGCCGAGTTCGGAGAGTTTCATCCAAAGGTCTTGAAGACGCTGGACGCCTCCGGCGCCTTCTGCGGCTTCGAGGTGTTCCTCGGCGACATCCCCGAGTCGAAGCGCAAGGCCACACGGACGAAGCCCGTGCTGCAGCTCGCGGCCTACCAGCCCGTGCGCCGCGATTTTGCCTTCGTGGTCGACGCTGGCACCGAAGCGCAGAAAATCCTGCGCGCCGCGGAAGGGGCCGACCGAAAGCTCGTTTCGGACGTGCGCGTGTTCGACATTTTCGAAGGCGCGGCGCTCGGCGAGAGCCGGAAGTCGGTCGCCATCGAGGTGACGCTCCGTCCGACGGAGCGGACGCTGACGGACGAGGACCTTGAAGCGGTGTCGGCGAAGATCGTCGCCTCGGTCGCCAAGGCGACGGGCGGAACGCTGCGCACTTGACGAAGCACCGCTTTGCAACGAGGCGGCGGCCCCTTCGGACCGCCGCCTCGCAGATGTTCCGGTAGAGATCGTTTAGGCTGCCGACCGCTTCCAGTGGAAGGACAAGTCTTCCTTGAAGGCGAAGCGCTTGATGTGGTCGGCGACGACCTCTTCGAGCTTGCCGAGATTGGTTGCTTCCTGAGCATCCACCTTGATCACGAGCTGCGACGGTGCGGCGTCGAGCATGCACACGCCGGTCGGCAGCTCGATCGTGCCCTGCTTTGAATCGAAATCGACCGTGAACTTGTGGCTCCAGTGCTTGCAGAGCTGCTGCAGGTAGCGGCTGCCGTTCGCCGTCTCGAGGGTGCTTGTGCTGGTCGCCATGGCGTGTCTCCGATGCGCATGATGTCGTTCTTGTGCACTGCATATGGGATGTCGGCGGCGATAGCGCGACAGAAAAATGTGTTTGCGTTCGTCGAAGGCGCTGCCGGAGTGCCAGCGAGACGAGGTTTGCAGGCCCATCCGGCACTTTGGCGAAGCGGGGAAAGACAGCTTCGGGCAGGCTTTCCCGCTTCTAACTCGAAGGCCATGAAACGGTCCAAAGCGAGGTGCAACCCCATCGCCTTCGACCGCACGGGATGCTTTCAGATGTTTGCGACGATCAAGAACCGCATCGCCGGCGGGGCCAACCCGGTTGCCCTTTTGTCCGCCGTTCTTCTGTCCGCGCTCGTTCTCGGCGCGGTGCAGCCGGCGGCCGCGCAGTCGGCGGCGAAGGACCTTTTCAGCGCCAAGGCCGCTCCGGCTGCGCTGCCGCCCGAAAGCTACGGTTTCTATTCCAAGGGCTGCATCTCCGGCGCGGTCGCGCTGCCGACGGACGGGCCGACCTGGCAGGCGATGCGCCTGTCCCGCAACCGCCGCTGGGGCCATCCGACGATGGTCGCCTTCTTGGAGAAGCTTTCCGGCGAAGCCTCGGCACGCGGCATCTGGCCGGGCCTTCTGGTCGGCGACATTTCCCAGCCGCGCGGCGGGCCGATGGCCTCGGGCCACGCTTCGCATCAGGTCGGCCTCGACGCCGACATCTGGTTTCAGCCGATGCCCCGCAAGAAATTGAGCGCGAACGAGCGGGAAAAATTTCCGTTCCGTTCGGTCCTGCGCAAGGGCACCCTCGCCGTCGACGATCGCATATGGTCCGACAACTATCGCGACCTGATCAAGCTCGCCGCCGGCGATCCGAAGGTGCAGCGCGTCTTCGTCCATCCGGGCGTCAAGAAGAAGCTTTGCGAGACCGCGGGGAGCGACCGGTCCTGGCTGCGCAAGGTCCGCCCGATCTACGGTCATGACGAGCATTTCCACATCCGTCTCTTCTGCCAGCCGGGCTCGCCCGGCTGCAAGCCGCAGGAGCCCGTGGGCAAGGACGAGGGCTGCGACGATCTCGGCTGGTGGTTCAACGTCGCGCTGAAGCCCCCGAAACCAGGTGCCAAGCCCGGAAAGCCGCGGCCCGCGATGACGATGGCCGCGCTGCCCGCTGCCTGCCGGGTCGTCCTCAACGCGCCGGACGGCA
>JACMIV010000149.1 GCA_014380965.1 Rhizobiaceae bacterium
GGACCTCCAGGCGCGCATGCCGCGCGGCCTGCCGGATGGAGGCGGCGCGCTCGCCGATCGCCGATTTGTGCGGGTCTTCGTGCTCGGAGCCCTCAAGAATGCCGGCGATGCTCGTCGCGTCGACGTCGATGGCGAAGAGAAAGGGGCCGACATCGTCGTGGAGATCGCGCGCGAGCTCCGCCCGCTCCTCGTCCTGGAGCCGCATGAGCTGTTCCGAAAGGCGACGGTTGCGCTGTGCCATTTCGGCCAAGCGCGCCGCCATCTCGTTGCAGCCCCTTGCGAGAGCGGCAAGCTCCGGCGGGCCGCGCGGCGCGAGGACGACGGCATAGTCGCCCTTGCCGATGCGGTGGAAGGCGCTGACGAGGGCGCCGAGGGGCATGAGCGAACGCCCGACGACGGAAAAGACGAGGCCGAAGGCGAGCGCGACGAAGAGGCCGAGGATCGAGAGGTTGAGCAGAAGGTCGCTCCAGACCTCGGCGATCTCGTTCACCGGGACGACGACGAGCATGACGGCGACGAGCGGTGCGGCATTTCCCGGAAGCGCCAGAACGTCGCCTTCCCGGCTCGGGGCGAGCACCGCCTCGAACGCGGCGGGCGCGGGCAGGCGCGGCGGGGCAAGATGCGATTCGAGCCGCACCTGCCCGAAGGCGTCGATGAGGAGGAGGCGCACGTGCCGGTCGCCGTTGAACGTCCGCACGAGGCTGTCGAGGTCACGCTGCGGGTGAGCCGAGGCCGGAAGCTCCGCGATGAGGCGGGAGATCGCGTTCAACGCCACGCGGTGGGCGGCATCCATCTCGACGGATATCTTCTCGAGCGCATGGCGATGGCTGAGGAGGCCGCCGACGATGAGGATCGCGACCGTGGCGAACGCAATGGTCGCGGCGAGCCTTCCTCTCAGCGACACGTGCGTTTGCTCTCCAAGGCGCGATGCGACGGTTGCGACCGGCACGACGATGCCGGCGCCCCAGCATCATAGGCCGGCTCGCCGGCTCGCGGCAAACCCCGGCGGCTCATCGCATCAGAAACTGCATTTCGTCTCAGGTCGATCCGTGCCCAGCGTGTCGAGTTCGGTTTCCTGGTGGAGGAAGCCTTCCTGGGGCGAGGCGGAGACGACTTCGCTCTGTTCGCCGAGGAGGACGGGCTGGCGCAGCTGCCAGTTCCAGTCGCGGAAGGTGAGGCGCTGGCCCTTGAAGGCGGCGAGGGTGAAGTCGGGGCCCTTGATGAAGGCGTCGAGCTTGTCAGGCTCCACCGACTGGGTGCGCGAGGAGGCCTCGCCGAGGACGCGGATCGCCGACCAGACCTGCATGTCCTCCGGTAGCATGCGGCGGCCGGACGCCTTCTCGAAGCGGTTCTGGATCTGCGCGCCGCCCCATTGCTCGGAAGCGGGATGCCACGAGGCTGGGATAAGGCCCGCGGTGCCGGCGACGGGGCGCGGAATCCAGGTGCGCCAGGGGATGTAGGTGCCGAAGACTTCGCTTTCGTCGGCGACGAGAACCGCGTCGTGCTCGGGCAGGCCTTGCATGAAGACCGGGATCTGGCGCTGGACCAGAGCCTGTCCGGAATCGGTGGAGCGCGCGCCGCCCTTGTCCTCGAAGACGCGTTCCTCGACGATCGTGCCGCCGAATTTGCGCGCCGAGTTCTTGAGGGCCGTGGCGAAGAGCATGTCGTCCTCGTGGCTGCCGGAAACGAGGACCCAGTTCCGCCACTGCTTCCACATGAGATACTGCACGAGCCCGTCGGTCAGCATCGAGCGGGACGGGGCGGTGTGGAGAAGGTTCGCCCGGCAATTCTCCTCCCGCAGGCTGTCGTCCGTCGCGCCGGCGTTGAAGACGAGCGCCCCGGACGCCGCGGCCGCATCCGCGACCTTCAACGTATCGGCCGCACCGAGATCCGTCACGATGTAGTGAATGCCATCGGCCAGCATCTTCTGCGCGGCCGGCATCACGTCGTCGCCGGGCTTCAGCGTGGCGGTCTCGAGGACGTAGGTCTGGCCCATGAAGGAGCCGGTCGTGTTGTTGTCGGCGATCGCGACGTTCGCGCCGGCGAGGCCGATGTCCACGGGCGGGATGTCGAGCACGGAGAGTGCAAGGGTGCGCTCGTAGTTCCTGAGGAAACCGACCTTGATCGTCTGCATGGTCACGCCTGCCGGGAGCGGCATGGCGGCCGGCGCTGTCGGGGAGAGGGCGGGTTCCTGCGCGGTCGCGCCGGCCATCAGCATCACGATGGCGGCGGAGGCTCCCGCGAGCGGGAACAGAACTTGACTGAGTGCGTGTCGCACGCGCGATCCTCCCCGGATGTCGTCCCGCAATCCTCCGCGCGACGGCGCTGGAATTGTCTTTGTTCGGGCGCCGACCGGCGCTAAACCGTTGGCCGAGGGCACCTTCGGCGAGCATGAGGAGCAAATACGCCATGCGATTACAAGGCGGACTTTTTCCCGTTTTTCTGGCGGCGACTATCTCCGGTCACGCCGTCGCAGCGGAGAAGACGGTCGCCGTCTTCGACTTCGAACTCATCGACACGAGCCTCGAGGGTCAGATGAAGGGCGTCAATCCGGCGGAGACGGCAAGGCTCGGCACCATGGCCCCGCAGCTTCGGGTGCTTGTCGCGGGCGAGCCGGACCTTGCGGTTCTCGACGTCGGACCGGTGCGCGAAAAGAGCCTCGAACGCTCCTTGAGAAAGTGCGAGCCCTGCGCGCTCGACCTCGGCCGGGAACTCGGCGCCGACATCGTCGTCACCGGCACCGTGCAGAAGGTCTCGAACCTCATCCTCAACATCAATGCCTACGGTCATGAGGTGAAGACCGGCACGCTCGTCTCGCAGGGGAGCGCCGACATCCGCGGCAACAATGACGAGATGTGGACGCGCGGGCTCGACGCGCTCTGGAAGAACACGTTGAAGAAGCAGTTCCAGGCGGTCGAGGCGGCCCGGTGATCAGGATGCTGGCGAGCGTCACCGGCCCCGAGGAGGCACGGCTCGCGCTGGAGGGCGGCGCCGACTTCATCGATCTCAAGGATCCGTCGAAGGGCGCGCTCGGCGCGGTCTCGCCGGCGGTGCTGCGCGCCAC
>JACMIV010000150.1 GCA_014380965.1 Rhizobiaceae bacterium
GCGCGACTGCGGGACGTAGCCGAGGCCGCCGAGCGCGCGGGCGGAGGTGCGCGCCGCCGTCATGTCGGCGTCGCCGACCCGGATCTCGCCGCCATGGCGGCGGGTGAGGCCCATGAGGCTCGCGAGCAGCGTTGTCTTGCCCATGCCGTTGCGGCCGAGGATCGCTGCCCTCCCGCCCGCCGGAACGGAGAAGCTGACATCCTCGAGGATGACGGTCGGCCCGTAGCCGGCCTTGAGATGGCGGACGTCAAGCGGCATGGCCGGCATGGCCGTGACTCCCGAGATAGGCTTCGCGCACGCGCGGATGGGAGCCGACCTCGGCGGGCGGCCCGGAGAAGATGACCTGGCCTGCGGCAAGCACCACCACTTCGCGCGCGAAGCGGAAGACGAGATCCATGTCGTGGTCGATCATCAGGACGGCGAGATCGGCGGGCAGCGCGGCGATCGCTCCCTCTATGAGGGCCGTATCGCTTTGCGGCACGCCCGCGGCAGGCTCGTCGAGAAGCAGCACCTTCGGCTTCATCGCCAGCGCGAGGCTGAGTTCGAGGAGACGTTGCTGACCATACGCGATTTCGGAAACGCGGCGTTCCGCCAGGGCGCCAAGCCCGAGAAGATCGAGGAGCGCGCGAACCTCTGCCATGACGGCGGGCATCGCGTGATAGTGCCCGGCGAGGCGCCCGGTGCGGCCCTCGCGCTGCAGGATGGCGAGGCCGAGATGGTCCTCCGCCGTCATCTCCTGGAAGAGCCGCGTCACTTGGAAGGAGCGCACGAGCCCTGCGCGCACCCGCTCCACCGCCGACGCCCGCGTGATGTCGCGCCCGCCGAGATGGACGGTTCCCGACGACGGCTTCAGGAGACCCGTCATGAGGTTGATGAGCGTCGTCTTGCCGGCGCCGTTCGGGCCGATGAGGGCCGTGCGCGCCCCTACGGCCAGCGAGAAGGAGACGTCGTCGGTCACCTTCAGCCCGCCGAAGCTCTTGCGCAGGTTTCGGATCTCGAGGAGCGGCGTCATGGGGCCCTCCTGCGGCGATAAAGGTCGAGCAGCGAGCCGTAGAGGCCGCGCGGAGCGAAGAGGACGATGGCGATGAGCAGCGCGCCGACGAGGGTCATCCAGTGGAACGGGTCGGCGGCCGAAACGACATGCTCGAACCACATGAAGACGAAGGTGCCGGCGATCGCCCCGAACAGCGTGCCGACCCCGCCGAGGACGAGCATCACCAGCGTCTCCGCCGAGAGCGTGAAGGAGACGGAGTCGAGGCCGACGACCTGCGTCGAGATCGCGGCGAGCGCTCCGCCGAGACCGGCCACCGCGCCGGAGATCGCGTAGAGTTTGACGAGCACGGGATAGACCGGCGAGCCCATCGCCTTCACCCTGACCGGGTCCTGCCTGATCCCCTGGCAGAGCATGCCGAAAGGCGAGCGAACGAGGATTCGAAGGAGAAGCGTCGCGACGGCGAGGAGGCCGAGACCGAGAAGGAAGGCGGTGCGGCCCCAGAGATCGAAGGCGAAGAGGCCGAAGACGGGCGCCGCCGCGATCCCAGCGAGACCGTCGCTGCCGCCGGTCCAGGCGGACGCCTTGTTGGCGATCTCGTGGGCGAGCTGCACCACGGCGATCGACAGGACGAGCTGCGGCAGGCCGTGGGCGCGCAGGATGATCGCGCCGGAGATCGCGCCCGCCAGCGCGCCGCAGACGAGGCCGATGAAGAGCAGCGTGAAGGGCTCGGTGACGCCGAAGGAGACGCAGGCGATGCCGGCCCCATAGGCGCCGGCCCCGAAGAGCGCGGCGTGGCCGAGCGTCGCGACGCCGCCGTATCCGGTGACGAGGTCGAGCGACAGCGCGAGGAGGGCGAGCGCGACGAGGCTGGTCAGGAACGAGAGGTTCGTCGGGAAGAGGAAGTAGCAGGCGATGCCGACGCCGAGGACCACGGCTATGCCGATCATGTCGCCGACGACGGGGGAAGGGCGGCGGCGGGGCGCTGCGACCGGCGTCGCGGCGGCGGAAGTCATGCTCATCTCGGTCATGCCCTTCCCATCAGGCCGCGGGGGAAGACGAGGATGATGAGAATCACCGCGAGATAGAAGAAGAACTCGCCGAAGTCGGGCATCAGATAGCGGCCCGTCGTGTCGATGGCGCCGAGGAGGAGGCAGGCGAGGAGCGCGCCGGGGATCGAGCCGGCCCCGCCGACGCAGACGACGACGAGAAAGGTCACCATGTAGCGCAGCGCGTAGTAGGGCTCGATCGGCAGGAGCTCCGCGCCGAGCACGCCGCCGAAGGCCGCAAGGCCCATCGCGAGCGCGAAGGAGAGGGCGTAGATGCGCTCGGTCGGAACGCCGAGCGCCGAGGCCATGGCGGAATTGTCGACCGCGGCGCGCAGGCGGATGCCGAAACCGGTGCGTTCCATCAGGAACCAGAGCCCGACCGTGATGCCGAGCCCGCAGGCGATGGCGAAGAGCCGGTGCGTCGAGACCGTGCGAAAGCCGATGTCGGTCGGCGCGCGCAGCATCTCCGGCAGCGGGATGGTCTTCAGCGTCGGGCCGAAGACGTAGTTGGTGAGGCCGATGACGACGAAGGTGATGCCGATCGTCATCAGCACCTGCGTCAGCTCCGGCTTGCCGTAGATGCGCCGGTAGAGCAGCCGCTCGACCGGCACCGCGATGAGGACGGTGCCGGCGACGGCGCCGAGGAGGACGAGCGGATAGGGCAGACCGGCGCTCTGGCCGAGCCAGGAGGCGATGTAGCCGCCGATCATCGCGAAGGCGCCGTGCGCGAGGTTGACGACGCGCATCAGCCCCATCGTCAGCGACAGGCCGATCGAGATGACGAACAGCACCATGCCATAGGCCAGCGCGTCCACCCCGATCGAAAGAGCCGTCTGCATCGAAGCCTCCCCTCCCGTCTCAGCCGAAAGCGCGGATCAGCGCGGGAAGCCGAGATCGGGCGTGTTCGGATAGGAGGCGATCTCCTTGTTGAAGAGCTTGCCCGCCGCGTCTTTTGCGACCTCGCGCAGATAGATCGTCTGTGTCGGCGAGCGCGTCTCGGGATCGATCGTCACGGGGCCGCGCGGGCTTTCGAACGTGAACCCCTTGACCGCCTCGACCGCCGCCGCCGCATCCTGCTCGCCGCCCGTCGCCTCGATCATCTTCGCGATGACGCGCATGCCGTCATAGGCGCCGACGGAGGGGAAGCTGAGCAGCGCGGGGTCGCCGATCGCCTTGCCGGCGGCCTCGACGAAGGCCTTGTTTTCCGGGCTGTCGTGCGAGATCGCGTAGTGGAAGGTGGTCAAAAGCCCCTCGGCCGTGTCGCCGAGCGCGGGCAGGTCGCTCTCCTGCGTCAGGTCGCCGGGCGCGAGGAACTGGACGTTCGCCGCGCGCAGGCCGTTGTCTGCATAGGCGCGGGCAAAACCCAGCGTCGTCGGGCCTGAGGGTAGAAAGGCGAAGACGGCCTCGGCGCCGGACGAGCGCACGCGCTGCATGATGGGCGAGAAGTCGTTCGTCGCAAGCGGCATGCGGACCGAATCGACCACTTCGCCGCCGCCGTCGGTGAAGATCTTCGTGAAGGCCGCTTCGGCGTCGGCGCCTGGACCGTAGTCGCTGACGGCCGTGATCACCTTCTTGATGCCGCGCTCGAGGGCAACCGTCGCCATCGGTCCCGAGGTCTGCCACAGCGTGAAGGACGTCCGCACGATCAGCGGCGATTGCTTGGTGATCGCGGATGTCGCCGCATTGAAGATGACGAGCGGCACGTTCGCCTGTTCGAGCAGCGGCGCGACGGCGAGCGCGTCGGGCGTGAAGTAGATGCCGCCGAGATACTGGACGCTCTCGGAGACGACCAGCTCCTGCGCCAGCGCCCGCGAACGGGCCGGGTCCGCTGCCGGCAGGTCGCGATAGACGATCTCGATCTCGTCGTCGCCGACCGTCTTGCCGTTGACCGCGAGCCATGCCTCGACACCGGCCTGGAAATTCTTGCCCTGATTGGCGAACGGGCCCGAAAACGGCCCGATGATGCCGACCTTGATCGTGTCGGCAAATGCCGGGGACGCAAAACCCGCGACGAGGATCGTGGCGATGGCGAAGCGGCGGGCGATGCTGCGCGACGTGCGCGGAAGACGGATCATGAAAGGTTCCTCCCAGAACGTGGAGGCCTAAGGGAGACGATCATGTGGAGGGTTGTCAAGGGCGAATAATGATATAGTGTGCGGATAACGCACGTTATGCATGAGGGAGGGTGTGGGCGATGAGGATAGGGGGGGCCGATCCGGATACGATGGGAGGCCTCGCCAAGGGTCTGGCCGTGATCGAGGCCTTCTCGGCGGAGCGTCCGAAGCTGACGATCGCGGACGCTGCCCGCATCGCCGGGCTGGAGCGAGCCACCGCGAGGCGCTGTCTCCTGACGCTGCTCAAGGCCGGCTATGCCGAGTTCGACGGCAAGTTCTACCGACTGACCCCGCGCGTCCTTCGTCTCGGCCTGTCCTACATGGCGACGACGCCGCTCCCGGCGATCCTTGCGCCGGTCCTGACGCGGCTTGCCGCGGAGACGGGGGAAAGCTGTTCGGCGACGATCCTCGACGATACCGAGATCGTCTATGTCGCAAGAGCCTCTCAAAAGCGTGTGATGTCGATCGGCCTCGGCGTCGGGAGCCGTTTGCCGGCTTATTGCACGTCGATGGGCCGTGTCCTTCTCGCCGCTCTCGAACCGGCCGCCGCTCTCGAAATCATCGAGCGCTCCGACCGGCGCAAGCTGACGCCGCACACCCGCGTCGATCCCGCCGTCATCATGACCGAACTCTCCATTGCGCGGAGCGAGGGTTGCTGCCTCGTCGAGGAGGAGTTGGAGATCGGTCTGCGCTCGCTTGCCGTCCCCGTCTTCGCCGCATCGGGGCGCGTCGCTGCCGCGATGAATGTCGGTGCGCAGTCCCAGCAGGTGTCGGCCGACGCCATGCGGACCCGCATGCTGCCTCTGCTGCGCGCGGCCCAGGACGATCTCGCCCGAATGCTGATCTGAACCCGGCCGGCCGGCCCGCGCGGATCAGCCACCGCCGACTTCGTTCCTCGACTCGCTTCCGTCCTGGCGGGGCGCCCCGTTCGGGGCTTTGGTCGGAGCTTCGTTCGCGGCCTGGCGAAAGGCGAGGGGGCTGCGCCCCGTCCGGTCGCGAAAGAAGCGGCTGAAATAGGCCGGGCTGTCGAAGCCGAGGCGCCGCGCGATCTCGCCGACGGGCGCGCCGGTGTAGACGAGCAGGCGCTTAGCCTCGATCAGCCGCCTGTCGTGGACGAGGCCGAGGGGCGGGCGACCCGTCGCAGCCCGGCAGAGGCGCCCGAGATGGGGAACGGAGACGCCGACGCTGCGGGCATAGACCGCGATGGGGCGCGGTTCGAGGAAATGCGCCTCGACCTCCGACAGGAAACGCCCGACGACGGCAAGATCGCGACGCGGAGCTTGGTCCTCTCCCGCGCCTGCAACTTCTTGCGCCTCGCGCGCGAACCACAGCGCGATGAGGAGTGCCCGCGCGTTGAGGGTCGCGTCGCGTCCGAGAGCGAAACCCGCATGATCCGCAAGGATCGTTTCGAACAGGAATTGCGCCTCGGCAAGGGCGTCCGGTCGGCAAATCCCAGCCGCCGGCAGCAGGATCGGACGCGCGAGCGCGCCGCGTGCTCCGGGCGCCGCCGCAAGGCCCATGGCCAAAACGGACGAGGGTACGCTGACGACGATCCCGACAGTCTCCGGCGCGAACGCATAGGCGTGGACGACGAGCGGCGGCAGGAAGGCGAAGCTGCCGGCCGGAAGATCCGCCTCGACCCCCTCCACCGAGGCCTGCGCATGGCCGGAGGCGATCCAGATGCCCTGGTAAAGCGCGCCGTGGCGATGCGCGCCGATTCGCCATCCGAGCGCCGACGAACGCGCGCGGATGGTCTCGGCATGGACGCCCGAGGGCACGCTTGCGGGATCGCCGTCGCCATAGAGCGCATAGGCGGGAATGGCCTCCGTCACGGCCTCCACGGAACGGTGGGCCGGGACACATTCATCGCCGCGAGGAGGGCGTCGCGACAGGTCCGGCATACCATCTCCGAATGATCGATTCGTGCAAGTTTTCGCTCGAACGCTCTCTTTCCGCAACCCTATCCGAACGGCACTCTGGATCCCGGAAAATAGCTTGCCGTCGCCACGGGAGAGGCGAGGAAAACGACAGGCGACGGGAGGACAGGACCATGCACACTCAATCCGCCACCAAGGTCGCGATCGTCGGGGCGGGGCCTGCCGGCCTCCTGCTCGGCGCCCTTCTAGAGCAGCGCGGCATCGACACCGTGATCATCGAGCGCCAGACGCGTGCCCATGTCGAGGCGCGGCTCCGGGCGGGCGTTCTCGAACAGGGAACTCAGAACCTCCTGCGCGAGGTCGGTGCCGCCGAACGGATGGACCGCGACGGGCTCGTCCACACCAGCGTCGAACTCGCGCTCGACGGCGAGCGCGTGAAGATCGATCTCCAAGGTCTCACGGGCGGCAAGGCGGTCATGGTCTACGGGCAGACGCAGATCGTGCAGGATCTCGTCGCCCATCGCCTCGCCTCCGGGCGCGACATCCTCTTCGAGGTTTCGGACACGACGATCGACGGCATATCCGGCGCGTCGCCGAGCGTCTCCTTCGTCCATGGCGGAGTGAGGAAGACCGTTTCCTGCGACTACATCGCCGGGTGCGACGGGTTCCACGGCGCTTGTCGAGGTGCCATCCCCGCGGAGAAGCTCACCGTTTTCGAGAAGATCTACCCCTTCGCCTGGCTCGGCATCCTCGCCCACTGCGCGCCGCCGGCCGAGGATCTCATCTATGCCCGTCACGAGCGCGGCTTCGGGCTCTACTCCATGCGCAGCCCGGTGCTGGCACGCCACTACATCCAGTGCCGGCCCGACGAGAACCTCGCCGAGTGGCCGGACGAAAAAGTCTTCGACGAGCTGGAGCTCAGGCTCGGCGGCCGAACGACCCTGCCGCGCGGGGAGGTGATCGACAAGTCGGTTACCCCGATGCGCTCCTTCGTCACCGAACCGATGCGCTACGGCCGGCTCTTCCTTGCCGGCGACGCCGCCCACATCGTGCCGCCGACGGGCGCCAAGGGTCTGAACCTTGCGGCCGGCGACGTCCACTATCTCAGCGAGGGCCTGACCGACTTCTACCGCACGGGATCGGAGGCCGGCCTCGACGCCTATTCGGACCGGGCGCTGGCGCGAGTCTGGAAGGCCCAGCGCTTCTCCTGGTGGATGACCTCGATGCTGCACGATTTCGGCCCGGGCGACGCCTTCGGCAACCGTGTCTATCGCGCCGAGCTGGACTATGTCCTGTCGTCGCAGCCGGCGATGACGACGCTGGCGGAGAACTATGTCGGGCTGCCCTACTAGCCCACTCAGCCCGAGGGCCCAGCTGACATCATCGAGCCCTAGAGCAGCCGTCCCTGATCCGCCTTCAGAAGCTCGGCCGTGGACGCGCGCTTGCTTTCCCGGCGCGGCTTCTTGGCGGGAGGCGCCTTGACAGCCCCGTCGCCGGTCTCGACCGCGATGGCCGAGCGGCGTCTGCGGTCGGCGAACTCGACCTCGAACGCCATGCCGGGAACGAGGGCTTCCGCACGGGTGACGGGATTGTCGCCGCCGTCGCGGATGATCGCATAGCCGCGCTGGAGCACCTGGAGCGGGCTGAGGCTGAGCGCCATGCGGGAAGCGGCGCCGAGTGCCATCCGCCGTCGCTCCTGCAACGCTCCGAAGGCCTGCTCGAAGCGGGCGGCAAGGCCGTCGAGACGGTTTCGCGCGGCAAGGCTCTTGGCGGCGACGACATGCGGGCGAAGGTCCGCTCCCATCCGGTCGAGCCGCTGGCGGCGCCGTGCGACGGCGGTCTCGAAGGCGTAGTCGCCGCGGCTTGCGGCATGGCGGAGATCGGCCCGTTTCTCGCGCAGCAGCGTGTCGAGGCTGGCGGGCGACAGGCGAAGGCCCGTCTCGCCGAA
>JACMIV010000151.1 GCA_014380965.1 Rhizobiaceae bacterium
AGGCGCGGGCGCTCGTCGAGCCGCGGATTGCATCGCTCGCGGCGGAGAGGATCGCACCGGGCGACGGCGCACGGCTTCGCGCCTGTCTTGCCGCCGAACACGCGGCGATCGCCGCCGACAATCCGCGCGAGGCCGTCTATCTGTCGGCCGAGTTCCACCGCGTCATCGCGGCCCTCGGGGGGCACCGGGTGCTCGCCGCGATCGTCGGCGATCTCCTGTCGCGGTCTTCTCTCGTCGTCGCGCTCTATTGGAAGAAGCCGGAGGCGATGTGCGCGACATCGGCCCATCACGGCATCGTCGAGGCGCTCGAAACGCGCCGCGGCGAGGCGGCGGCCTCCCTCATGCGCCAGCACCTCTTCGAGCTCCTCGCCGGCCTCGACCTCACGGTGCGCCCCGCCCGCCGTTCGAGCATCGCCGAGGCGATCGGCGCCAGTCCGCGCTGAGGCCCTACCCTCGCGGAAAACCTCCGACGCTTGAAGCCTCGACCCGCAGCAGCACGGCGTGGTGCCGCCAATACTCGACGTCGCAGTCGATGACGCGGTCGTGCTGGTCGCGGTTGATGCGAGTGATGAGGAGCGCGGGGCTGCCGCGCGTCACGCGCAACGCCTGGGCTGCCTCGCTGCCGAGCGCCGTCGGCATGATGTCGAAGGTGACGCGCTCGATGGTGAAGCCGAGGTCGCGGCGGTAGGTCTCCGTCATCGAGCCGGTGAGGTCCTTGCCTAGCATGACCGAAAGGTCCGGCCGCAGATAGTGCTCGACATAGAGGACGCAGCGGCCATCGACGGACCGCGCGCGCCGGACCCTCGGGATGACGGTGCCGGGATGAAGCTCCAGCCGTTCCGCCATCTCCGGGCTCGCCGCAACGAGATCGGCCTCGATCAGCTCGGTGCGGGGCTCCCGGCCCTGCCCCCTCACCATCTCCTCGAAATGCCCGCGCGTCTCGGGATTATAGAGAAGGCGCTGCGGAGAGACGAACCAGCCGCGCCGCTCCTCGCGGTAGATCGCGCCCTCCGCTTCCAATTGCGTCAGCGCTTCCCGCAAAGTGATCCGGGTCGTGCCGAAGGCGTCGGTGAGCTGGCGTTCGGCCGGAAGGCGGCCGTCGCTGCGCCCCAGACTTTCCGGCAAGAGGGCAAGGATCCGCCGGCGGATGGTCGCCGCCTGGCTGAGGTCTCCCTCGTATGCTGCAAGAACCGCGCTCACGAATCTCAATGCCCCTAGAACATTCCGCTGGCGAGATCAGGCGAACGCTCGGTCCCTGTCAAATCCCGCGCCCCCATCGACAGGCTTTCTCCTTGCGAAAGCCTTTGGCCGGGTGTCGACGTCACGATGGACGATGATCAGTTCGCCATGCGACATCTGCTCCTGCGGCGGTCTTCGCCGCCGGAGTGCGACATGCCAAAACTTCCCGTTTCATCCGGTACCGCACCTCGGCCGGAGGTGACGATCACCGGCACCGGCGCGGGCTCGCAAGGGCTCATCGCGGCGGTGGTGGTGGTCGGGGCGCTCTATTTCGGTCGGGAAATCTTCGTGCCCCTGGCACTTGCGATCCTGCTCGCTTTCGTTCTCTCGCCGTTCATCTCGCTGCTGCGGGTGATCAGGATACCGCGCACGGTGGCGGTCATATCCGTCGTTCTCACGGCCTTCCTCGCCATCTTCGCCTTTGGCTTCGTCATCGCCGGGCAGGTTGCCCAGCTCGGCAACGAGCTGCCGCGATATCAGACCAACATCCGGGAGAAGATCCAGTCCTTCCGGGCGAACGCCGAGGGCAGCAGCTTTTTCGAGCATACGTCGAGGATGCTGGACAATCTGAGCGAGGAGATCAGCGGCAGGGCTCCCTCCGAGGAAGAGAAGCTGCTTCCGGGCGCGGCGGGCCGACTGACCGACGGGCGCGACGATGTTGCGGGCGAGCCGATCCCGGTTCAGATCCGCCAGCCGGATCCGGAGCCGCTCGAAGTCCTCCAAAGCGTCCTCAAGCCCCTCATTTCGCCGCTGGCCACCGCCGGCATCGTCATCGTCTTCGTCATCTTCATGCTTCTCCAACGCGAGGATCTGCGCGATCGCTTCATCCGCCTTGCCGGCGGCGGCGACCTGCATCGGACGACGCAGGCGTTAAGCGACGCCGGCCGCCGGGTGGCGAAATACCTCCTGATGCAGCTCATCGTGAACGCGACCTACGGCATCCCCGTCGGCATGGGCCTCTGGATCATCGGCGTGCCGAACCCGCTCCTTTGGGGTATGTTGGCGATGGTGATGCGCTTCGTGCCCTATATCGGGCCGGTGATCGCCGCGATGGTGCCTCTGGCGCTTGCGGTCGCCGTCGATCCGGGCTGGAGCATGCTGTTTTGGACGGTGGCGCTCTTCATCGTCCTCGAACTCGTCAGCAACAATGTCGTCGAGCCTTGGCTCTACGGATCGAGCACGGGCCTCTCGCCGGTCGCGATCATCGTCGCGGCGATCTTCTGGACCTGGCTCTGGGGGCCGATCGGGCTCCTCCTCTCGACGCCCCTCACCGTCTGCCTCGTCGTTCTCGGCCAGCACGTGCCGCAGTTCGGCTTTCTCGACGTCCTTCTTGGTAGCCAACCCGTGCTGACGCCGCAGGAAAGCCTCTACCAGCGGCTGCTCGCGGGCGATCCCGCCGAGGCGACGGAGCGCGCCGAAGACTACGTCTCGAGGCACTCGCTCCTCTCCTTCTACGACGATGTCGCGATCCCGGCCTTGAAGATGACGGAAGAGGACCGCGCTCGCGGCGTTCTCGACGAGAGCCGGCGCGGCGTGGTCGTTCAGGGCGCCTATACGCTGATCGACAACTTCTCCGATTTCGAGGAACAGGTATCGGAGGAACCGGGGGATGACGACCCGCTTTTGGTCGAGGCCAAGATGGCGGACGAGAAGCGGCTCGAACCCGCGCCGGAATGGCAGGGCCTGCCGGTCCTCTGCGCCGGCGGACGCGGCAACATCGACGACGCGGCGGCGGCGATGCTCGCGCAAAGCTTCACCCAGTGCGGGATCGGCGCCCGGACCGTTTACTTCGACGCGCTCGACGCCAAGCACTATGCCGAGCTCGACTTATCCGGCGTCGCCGTGATCTGCCTGTCCTTCATGAACGCAAATTCGATCGCCCACGCCAGATTCCTGGTGCGCCGCCTCAGGCGTCGGACGGACGTGCCGATTCTCGTCGGCTTCTGGTCGATGGCAGAGGAGGATGCCGACCGGCGCAATCTCGTCGGCTCGACCCATGCGGAACTGTCGGCGACATCGCTGAGATCGGCGATCGAACAGGTGAAGGCGATGGTCCGCATGGTTCCGGCGCGATCGGATACGTCCATGGTTTCCGAGGCGGAGGGAGCCGCCGTTGCGACGGCGACGGCCGGCCTCCTCAACCTCGGCGGCGCGATTCAGGCACACTGATCAGAACAACGATCCGACGCACTTGAAGGTCTGGCGTCCAGCATCCATATACCATCCATCTGGATGGTATATGGATGCTGGAGGTAAACGTGACACCAACGCGGCTTTTTCCGAAATTGCCGGACACCGAAAAGCTCACGCTGAATCTCGGATTCGTCGACCTCGGGCATATCGATCTCCTCGTCGCGGAAGGGTTTTATTCCAACCGCTCGGATTTCATCCGTACCGCCATCCGCAACCAGCTCGACCGCCAGACCGAGGTGGTCCGCCAGACGGTCGTGCGTCACCGGCTCGACCTCGGTCTCCGGCACTATGGCCGCGACGATCTCGAGGAAGCGGCGGCGGCAGGCAAGCGCCTATCGATCCGGGTGCTCGGCCTTGCCGTCATCGGTCCCGACGTGACCCCGGAACTCGCTCTCGCGACAATCGAGAGCATCCATGTCCTCGGCGCGCTCCAAGCAAGCCCCGAAATCAAGGCCGCGCTCAAGGACCGCATCCGCTGATGGTCCTGACCGCGTCTTCCGGTCCCTTCCACCGACCGCATCGGCAAATGACAACCGTGCGGCACTTAAGGTTACTCCCGATGAAACGGTTTCCGACGATCGACATGGCGAAGGCCACGCGCCTTACGCGCGAGGGGCGGCTGATGGAGGCGATGGCCGTCCTCCGCGGCTCCGCCACGCCCACTCCCTCGGCGTCAGCCAGCGTCCAGCCCGGAAGGCAACGATTGGATGCCGCGATCGCGCTCGGCTCAGCACCCGGGGTGGAGCGCGCTGCAAGGCAGGATGCATCTCGCGGGCGGGGACAGCGCGGCAGCTTCGAGACGGTGATCTATGCCTCCGCGACCGGCGACCGTCGCTACAAGCTCTTCGTGCCGTCCAGCCATGACGGAAGGCCGATGCCGCTCGTCGTGATGCTGCACGGCTGCACCCAGGACCCGGACGATTTCGCAGCGGGAACACAAATGAATGCGCTGGCCGAAGCGCGGGGCTTCCTCGTCGCCTATCCCGAACAGACGCGCGCGGCAAACCCCTCGAAATGCTGGAACTGGTTCAACGCGGACGACCAGCGTCGCGAGGGCGGCGAACCGTCGCTGATCGCGGGGATCACGCGGCGGATCATCGCCGACCACACGGTGGACGAGGATCGCGTTTACGTCGCGGGACTCTCGGCAGGCGGCGCCGCCGCCTCCATCATGGGTGCGACGCATCCCGACCTCTTCTCAGCCGTCGGCGTCCATTCGGGCCTTGCCTGCGGCGCCGCGCGCGACATGGCGTCCGCCTTCTCGGCCATGCGACAGGGCGGGTCCCCCGCCCCGCTCCGCGCCGGCGCTAGACCGGTGCCGACAATCGTCTTCCATGGCGACAGCGACGCGACCGTCCACCCCGCCAACGGCGAGGCGGTCGTTGCGCAGAGCTCTTCAGGGCAGTCTCTGGAGATCGTGACGACCAAAGGACGCTCGCCCGGCGGCATGGACTACACCCGCACGGTCCGCACCGATGCCGCAGGCTCCGCACGCTCGGAACACTGGCTGCTGCACGGCGCCGGCCATGCCTGGTCGGGCGGCAGCGCGGCAGGCACCTACACCGATCCGTCCGGACCGGATGCAAGCGCCGAAATGCTGCGATTCTTCCTCGGCAGCGCCCGGTCGAAGAGCCGAACCCCGGCATGATGGCGCCAGAAAGGGCGCGATGCCGGGTCCGTCATGGCCGCGTCACGCGATGCAGCTACGCCTGAAAGCAGCGATCGGAGGAAGGCCCATGGCTGATTCGAGGGCTTCTACCGCAGCTCATCCGATGCCGTGCGTGGGTCGATCGGTGACGAAGTGCTTCATGTCACAACGGGAGACGCAACGTCACGTCAGCGTCTGGCGCACGGCAAATCAAAACCGCGACCTGTTCCACTCCCTGCAGAAGAACGATCGAGCGGCATTGTCTAAGGGCCGAGCACTGAAAAGCGAGGGGGCGCGGAGAGCCGGAACAGGCTCACCGCACGTCGTCAGCCGCGGCGCGGCTCCATCACCTTCTTCTTCGGCGCAGGCAGCAGGCCTTCGCGCTGCATCTGCTTCTTGGCGTTCTTGCGGGCCCGGCTCACGGCGGCAGCCTTCTCGCGGACGCGCTTCTCCGATGGCTTCTCGTAGAACGAGCGTGCCTTCATCTCTCGGAAGACGCCTTCGCGCTGCATTTTCTTCTTGAGGACCCGAAGGGCCTGATCGACATTGTTGTCCCGAACTTCAACCCGCAAATGCAGTCCCCATATATTTCTGTGGCCGTCGGCCTGATTTTGGAAAGGCTCTTGGCCCGATTTCGGCTGTCCCATCGCATATTTTGAAGCGCTTGGGTAGATAATCGACGTTTGGCGGCTGCATACCACCAAAACATATGCCTGACGAGCCCGGAACACAGGGAAATCGAGCCTTGCGACAGCGCATGCAGTGCGCGCAGATCAGACGAGCCTCGTCTTGTCGTCAGGAACCGCTGCTGTCCGGCCGGCCGAGCCGGTGATCACTGCGGTATCGCTCGATGTCGTGCGACGCCCACACGCGTTTGCTCCAAAGCGCATCGCATCTGCCATATTGCCGACGACGACGTTATGGCTCTGCGTTGCGCCAGCCATCATCCGCAGCGGCAGACCCCGGACGAGGTCGTACCGGTCGTCTCGGGCGACCATCCATTCGAGGAAGTCTGCGGCGGCCATCGGACTGGCGTGAGGCGCCAGCATGGGAAGGACCTTTCTGGTGTCCGAGCTTAGCACGCGCGTCGGGACCACGCTTAAAGAGCACGCCCCTCGGCGTCGAACACGTAGAGGTGGCCGCGGTCGATGCCGAGCGGCACGGTGCTGCCCGTCGGTATCTGCGGACGCCCGGGGGCCGTGACGCTGACGGCCTCGCCCGCGACGGTGCCGTAAAGCTGAGTCGCCCCGCCGAGGTTTTCGGCAAGGTCGGCCTGCATCGTTAGCGCCGGAGCCGCGGCACCGAGGAGAAGATGCTCGGGGCGAAGGCCGACCTTCACGGAGTCGCCGGCCTTCGCGCTGTGAACACCCTTCGTCGCGATCTCGAGGGTGCCGCCTGTGAAGGCAGGGTTGGACACGACGACCGAGCGCTCGGTGGCGCTGGAGATCGTGCCGGAGACGAGGTTCATGCGCGGCGAGCCGATGAAGCCGGCGACGAAGATGTTGGCGGGCGAATCGTAGAGATCGGTCGGCGTACCGATCTGCTCGACGAGGCCGGCTCTGAGGACGACGATGCGGTCGGCGAGGGTCATCGCCTCGACCTGATCGTGCGTGACGTAGACCATGGTGACGCCGAGCTCGCGGTGGAGCTTGGCGATCTCGACGCGCATCTGCGTGCGCAGCTCCGCGTCGAGGTTCGACAAAGGCTCGTCGAAAAGGAAGAGCTTGGGCTTGCGGACGATCGCCCGGCCGATGGCGACTCGCTGGCGCTGGCCGCCGGAAAGCTGGCGCGGCTTGCGCTCGAGCAGCGGCTCGATCTGGAGGATGCGGGCGGCTTCCGCCACCAGCGTCCTGATCTCGGCCGGCGGGGTCTTCACCATCTTCAAGCCGAAGGCCATGTTCTCGTAGACGCTCATATGCGGATAGAGCGCATAGGACTGGAATACCATCGAGACCTGGCGTTTGGCGGGCTCGACATGTGTGACGACCGCCCCGTCGATCAGGACCTCGCCGCCGGAAATGTCCTCGAGCCCCGCGATCATGCGCAGAAGCGTCGACTTCCCACAGCCGGACGGGCCGACGAAGACGACGAACTCGCCCTTTTCGGCCGAAATGTCGACGCCCTTGATCACTTGGTGATCGCCGTAGCGCTTGGTCACCTCTGTAAGGTTCAGGAAGGACATGGAGGTCAGCTCCTCTTGGCCCGCGCCGACACTTCCACGGAGCGGGCGGCGGTCTCGACGTCGTTACGCACGTCGAAAAGTTTCAGGTAGGTTCGGTAATCGGCATCGTAGGACCTTCGCCATTCGGCATCGGCGGCGACGCTGCGCTGCTCGGGCGCCATCGCGTCGAGGGCGCCGAAGAGGTCAGAATGCAGTCCGGCCGCGATGGTGGCAGCCGTCGCGGTGCCGAGAAGGACAGGCTCGGGCGTGTCGCTGAGCACCAGCTCGGTGCCCAGCGCATCGCGGTAGAGCCGCACGAGCAGGGGATTGCGCAGGTGCCCGCCCGACAGCGCGACGGTCTCGATGGCGAAGCCGTGGGCGTTGAGATGCTCGGTGACGTGCCTGCTCTGAAGCGCGAGTGCCCGAGCGGTCGCGTAGTAGGCTTCGAGAAAGGACCGCCTGCCGGTTTCCTCGCCGATGCCGGTGAGGAGCGCGCGCACGCGCCCGTCGCCGAGCGGGGAGCGGTTGCCGAGCCAGTCCGGCACGATGTGGCGGCGGGCCGCGAAG
>JACMIV010000152.1 GCA_014380965.1 Rhizobiaceae bacterium
CCCTACTTCCTCGGCCGTCGCCTCGCCGCCGGTTTTGACATCTACACGACGGAAAACACATCGGAATCCTACGATGTCGAGCGGATCGGCGGCTCGCTCCGTCTGGCAGCTCCCATCACGGAAGAGATCACGGCCCAGGTCGCCTACAACTTCAAGCAGGAGAAATTCGGCGACGACGATGGTGGTCGCGGTGTTGAGGAAGTTTATGTCGACAACGACGACAGATTTACCAATGGCTTTGGCGTTCTGACAAACGGCATCCCGGTGGTGGTTGGAAGCGTCGGCACCAACGGGGCGACGGACGACACGGATATTATCAATGCAACTTGCGCAGATCCGGACCCGTTTGGTTTTGTTTCGGACGATGTGACTGGTCCGAACCAGACCGATTTCAGCACCGCGCCGCGTTACACCCGCTCGACGATCATCAACGAGGCGATCTGCGACAGCCCCTACACGACCTCGTCCGTCTCCTACGCGCTGACCTACAACACGCTCGACTCCACCACGGATCCGCGCAACGGCATCATTGCGTCCTTCGGACAGGAATTCGCCGGCGTCGGCGGCGATGCGAGCTTCATCAAGTCGACGGCCAAGGCGTCCTACTTCCAGCAGCTGCAGGAAGAGTATGACGTTGTCGGACAGCTCAGCGTCGGCGGCGGCAACGTCACCGGTCTCGGCGACGACCTCCGCGTCTTCGACAACTTCTTCAAGGGCCAGGACGTCGTTCGCGGCTTTGAAACGAAGGGCATCGGCCCGCGCCAGTTCCAGCTCGACAGCGATGGAGACATGGTCGGCGACGGCGTGGCCATCGGCGGCGAGAACTTCCTCAACGCGTCCGCCGAGGCGACCTTCCCGCTGCCGGGTCTGTCGCGTGACTTCGGCTTCCGCGGCGCGGTCTTCGCGGATGCGGGGACGCTCTGGGGAACCGAGTTCGACGGCCAGTCCGGCGTCGTCGGCGACGAACTCGAAGTTCGCGCGTCCGCTGGTGTCGGCTTGATCTGGGCCTCTCCTTTCGGTCCTCTGCGCGTCAACTACGCCCACCCCTTCATGAAGGAGGACTTCGACGAGACGCAGGAGCTTTCCTTCGGCTTCTCGACGCGGTTCTAGGGCGAACGGGGTGGACAGGGCGCTCGCGATCCTGTCCACCCTCCGGTCATGACCTCACATCGCTTCTTCGAGAGGGGCACAGGCCTCTCGCTTCAGGAAATCTGCGATCTGTCCGGGGCCGAGCTCGGCCCTTCGACGGATGGCGCACGCCGTGTCGACGGGGTCGCCGCACTCGACGGCGCCGGCCCGAGCGATATCAGCTTCTTCGACAACCTCCGTTACACCGACCTGCTCGCGGGGACCTCGGCCGGGTGCGTCATCGTCTCCAAGCGTAGCCTGCCGCTTATGCCAGAGGGAATCTGCGTCCTCGTCGCCCGCGACCCGGCCAGAGCCTTCGCGCTCGCCGGCCGCGCGCTGTATCCCCAGTCCCTGACGCCTGCCGGCATCGGCATCGGCCTGGCGATCGGCCCCGGCGCCTATGTCGATCCCTCGGCCGTTCTTGAGGATGGCGTCGTCGTCGAGCCCAACGCGGTGATCGGGCCGGGCGTCGCGATCGGTTCCGGGACCATCGTCGGAGCCGGCGCCGTGGTCGGACGGGGCTGCCAGATCGGGCGCGACTGCCGGATCGGCTCGCAGGTCAGCATCCAATTCGCGCTGCTCGGCAACCGGGTGATCCTCCATCCTGGCGTCCGCATCGGACAGGACGGTTTCGGCTATGCGGCCGGACGCGACGGCATTCTGAAGGTCGTGCAGATCGGCCGCGTCATCATTCAGGACAACGTCGAAATCGGCGCCAACACCACCGTCGACCGCGGCGCAATCCGGGACACGGTGATCGGCGAAAACACCAAGATCGACAACCTCGTGCAGGTCGCGCACAACGTGCGGATCGGCCGCAACTGCCTCGTCGCGGGTCAGGTGGCCCTCGCCGGAAGCGTCACGATCGAGGACGGCGTCGTCATCGGCGGGCAGACCGGCGTCAACAATCACGTGACGGTCGGCGCGGGCGCACAGATCGCCGCGATCAGCAGCGTCGCCGGGGACGTGCCGTCCGGCGCCCGCTGGGGTGGCACGCCCGCCAAGCCCGTGCGGGACTGGTTCCGCGAAGTGACCTGGGTTAGTGAGATGGCGAAGACGAGACGGGCGCCAGGGGGCCGCAATGAGCGAAACGACGACGACGCTTGAAAGCGTCGACATCCTCCAGATCCTCGAGCTCCTGCCGCATCGCTATCCCTTCCTGATGGTCGATCGCATCATCGGCATCGATGCCGACCGCAAGGCGGTCGGCATCAAGAACGTGACCGCTAACGAGCCGCATTTCCAGGGCCATTTTCCCGGCGCGCCAGTCATGCCAGGCGTGCTCATCATCGAGGGAATGGCGCAGACGGCGGGCGCCATCTGCACGCTGGCGATGGGCGGCGGTGTTCCGCAGCTCGTGTATTTCATGACCATCGACAATGCCAAGTTCCGCCGTCCGGTCGTGCCCGGCGACAGGCTGGAGTATCACGTCCAGCAGAGCAAGAAGCGCGGCAACATCTGGAAGTTCGACTGCGTGGCGATCGTGGATGGAACGAAGGTGGCCGAGGCTACCGTCAGCGCGATGCTCGTCGCCCGCGAGAACGGCGGACCGTCGGCTCCATGATCGTTCATCCGTCCGCCATCGTCGAGGCGGGTGCCGAGATCGGCGAAGGGGCCGAAATCGGCCCGTTCTGCCATATCGGCCCGCAGGTTCGCCTCGGGCCCGGCGCGCGGCTGCGATCCCATGTCGTCATCGCCGGCAACACCGTCATCGGCGCCAATGCGAGCATCTTCCCGTTCGCCTCGATCGGGCACGCGCCGCAGCATCTGAAATACAAGGGCGAGGACACCCGCCTCGTCATCGGGGACAATTGTCTCGTGCGCGAGAGCGTCACGATGAATCCGGGAACCGTGCAGGGACGGTCGGAAACGACGGTGGGCGACAACTGCGCCTTCTTCACCGGAGCCCACGTCGCCCATGACTGCCTCATCGGCTCGAACGTGACGCTGATCAACAACGTCATGCTCGCCGGCCATTGCGTCGTCGGAGATTACGCCACCATCGCGGGGGGGTCGGGCATCCATCAGTTCACCCGCATCGGCCACCATGCCTATGTCGGCGGCCTTGCGGCCGTCGAGGGAGACGTCATTCCATTCGGCATGGTGCTCGGGAACCGCGCCTATCTCTCCGGCCTCAACGTCATCGGCATGAAGCGCGCGGGCTTCAACCGCGAGGCGGTGCGGAACGTGCGCAAGGCCTACCGCATGCTCTTCTCGGATGATCTGACGTTTAAGGAAAACATCGACGAGGTGCAGGGCGAGTATCCCGAGGACCCGCTGGTCCAGGATCTCCTTTCCTTCATCCGATCAGGCGGCGATCGTGCCATCTGCTTCCCCCGGCAAGCGCCCCGGCCGTCGTGACGATGATGTCCGCCGTCGGTTCGCAGGTCGTCGGCCCTTCCTTTCCGGGCGAGCCGCTCGGCGTCATCTCAGGCGGCGGCGACCTGCCTCGGGTCGTCTGCGAGGCGGCGAAGGCGCACGGCTGGGAACCGACGATCGTCTCGATCGGTGACGGAATCGGTTTGGACTGGGCGCCTTATGCGAGCCGTCCGATGCCGTGGGGCCAGCTTGGCAATGCCTTCGATCACTTCCAGAAGTCCGGGGTGAAACGCCTCGTCTTCTGCGGCACCGTGTCGATCCGACCGGATTACCGATCCATCCTCCCAAGCCTTCGCACGATCGCGATGCTGCCGGAAATCTTCCGCGTGATCCGCGGGGGCGATGACACCCTCCTGCGGGCAGCGGCAGCGGCTTTCGAAAAACGCGGCTTTGAGGTTCTCGCCGTGCAAGACATCGCGCCCGAACTCCTGATGCCGTCGGGATGCCTGACGCGGCAGTCTCCTTCGGCAGTGGAGGACACCGCCATCGCGCGCGGCATCGCCGCCGCAACGGCGCTTGGCGCGCTGGATGTCGGACAGGCTGTCGTCGCATCGAAGGACCGCGTGATCGCACTCGAAGGTATCGAGGGGACACGTGAAATGCTCCAGCGCGTCGCGGACCTTCGCCGTCGCGGCCGGGTCGGCCCCGCGGAGCGCTGCGTGCTAGTCAAGGGCGTCAAGCCGGATCAGGATCTGCGGTTCGACCTGCCGGCGATCGGCATCTCGACCATCGAAGAGGCGGCCGCCGCCGGCCTTGCCGGCATCGCGCTCAGCGCGGGCCATGCCCTCGTCATTCGCCTCGAGGAGGTCGTCGCGGCAGCAGAGATAAGCCGGCTTTTTATAGTGGGAACCACAGGAGACAGGCAACGGGGGGAATCCCTCCCGTGAAGATCGCCTTCGTCGTCGGCGAGACCTCCAGCGATCTCCTCGGAGCCGATCTTGCGCGGGGTCTCAACCGCCGTCTCGGCGCAAACCTCGACCTAGTCGGCCTCGGAGGCGATGCTCTCGCCGCGGAAGGCCTCGTCAGCCTCTTCGACATCGACGAGCTCTCGATCATCGGCATCGGCGCGATCCTCGGGCGCCTGCCGCAGCTTTATCTGCGGCTGATGCAGACGGTCGATCACATCGTCGCAGCAAGGCCCGACGCGCTGATCATCATCGACAGTTACGTCTTTTCCCACAATGTCGCCCGGCGTGTCCGCCGCGCGCTTCCAAGCCTTCCGATCGTCAATTACGTCCCTCCGGCGGTTTGGGCGCATCATCCCGGTCGCGCAGCCGGCATGCGGACCTATGTCGATCGCGCGATCTGCCTTTTTCCCTTCGAGCAGGACGTTTATCGCCGACTCGGCGGACCGCCAGCTAGCTATGTCGGCCATCCGCTCATGCGCCAGCCACAGCTTTCCGCCATCATGGCGCGGCTCGACGGGGAGGGGGACATCAGCCTTCCGCCGAAAAAACCGCCCACGCTCCTCGTTCTGCCCGGCTCGCGGCGCGGGGAGGTCAAGCGGCTGTCGGAAGACTTCGCCCGAACGCTTGCCGTCCTGTCAGCCCGAATGCCAGGGCTGCGGGCCATCCTGCCGGCTGTTCCGCGGCTGAAGGGCATGATCGAGGCACGCGTCGCCGGCTGGGACGTGAAGCCGGAGATCGTGATGGGCGAAGAAGCCAAGTGGGAGGCCTTCGCGCAAGCGGACGGCGCCCTCGCAGCCTCGGGAACCGTCGCGCTGGAACTTGCGCTTGCCGGTGTCCCGATGGCGGTCTGCTATCGTCTCGATCCGCTTTCCTATCGCCTTCGTCATCTCATCGACGGCTGGACGGCATCCCTGCCGAACCACATCGCCGATCACCCGCTCGTGCCGGAACATTTCCACGAGTTCATTCGCCCGCAAGCCATCGCTAGGCGACTGGAACGCCTGATGACGGATACTCCCGAGCGGCAGGCCCAGGTGACGGGTTTCGCGGCCATCCGTCGGGCCATGGCTGTCGAGTCCGCGCCGGGAGACGCGGCAGCGGAAATCGTTCTGTCCGAAATTGCCCGTTCGAGAGAAAGGGCGACATGAAAACGGGCGCCACCGCGCCCGTTTTCATGTCCGTCCGACAGCCCTGAGAAGCCGGCTTCGTCAACTTTTTTAGCGGCCGTCGACCGAGACGTAATCGCGCTGCGGGGCGCCCGTGTAAAGCTGACGGGGACGTCCGATGCGCTGATGCGGGTCCTCGATCATCTCCTTCCACTGCGCGATCCAGCCGACGGTACGCGCAACGGCGAAGAGCACAGTGAACATCGTAGTCGGAAAGCCGAGCGCCTTCAGCGTGATGCCGGAATAGAAGTCGACGTTCGGATAGAGCTTCTTCTCGATGAAGTACTCGTCCTGCAGGGCGATGCGCTCCAGCTCCAGCGCGACCTTGACCAGCGGCTCGTCGTGGATCCCCAGCGAGTCGAGCACCTCGTGCATGGTCTTCTGCATGACCTTGGCGCGTGGGTCGTAGC
>JACMIV010000153.1 GCA_014380965.1 Rhizobiaceae bacterium
GCGTGCCGCCGCCGTGGAGGCTCGCAAGGCTCGTGCCCTCCGGCCAGTGGACCATTTGCTTCGGCCTATGCCGCCAAAGGCCCTGCGGCACCTGTTCGACGCCACCGACTATGAGATGCTGGTCCGCGTCGTAGTCGAGCGCATTGACGCGCAAGATCTCCAGCATCGAGTTCGGGAAGTCGGAGTCCCAGCCGCCCGTGCCGAAGCCCACTTGGCCGAACACCTCGCGGTGGCGGAAGGAAAGGTTCCGGAAGGGCTTCGAGGTCGTCACGAAATCATAGAAGGTGCGCTCGTCCCAGAGCGGCACCAGCGGGTTCCAAGCGGCCTTCACCGCGGCCGGGTCCTTCGCCGCGATCGCCTCGCGCAGCGAGCGGTAGCCGAACGCCTCCTCGAGGGCCGCATCGTAGGCGTGCGCCACCTCCTGGAAGAGCGGCGGCAGGTCGGCAAGCGTCTCGGCGTAGAGAGTCTCGCCTTCGAGGTCGATGACGGTCGAGCCGGCGGCCGGCGTCAGCGGGTTCGGGAAGGGCCGCGTTTCAAGGCCGAGCGCGTCGACATAGTGGTAGAAGGCCGCCGACGAGCGGGGAAAGCGCATGCCGCCGAGTTCGGCGACGATCCCGTCGGCGCCTTCGAAGGCCTGGCTCCGGAGCCGCCCGCCGAGCTGGCCGGACTCGTAGAGGACCGGCTTCAACCCCATCCGCATCAGCTCGTAGGCCGCGACGAGCCCGGCGATGCCCGCGCCGACGATGGCGACCTCCGTCCCGTGCCTCTCGGCCGGGATCGCGCCGAGCCCCGCGGGATGTGCCAGCCAGTCGTCGTAAGCGAAGGGGAAGTCGGGCCCGAGACTGGTGAGGCCGGCGACGGGATGCGGGGCGGTGGGAGCGTTCATCGGGCGAGGCGCGAAGAGGACATGCGCTTCTTTCGCCTGGAGCGAGGAGAGGCGCAAGCCTGGTTCCTCGAGCGGCGGGCGCCGCATGGCGAACGCCCTTTTCGCCTGCGGCAATGACAGGCGATGAAACCGCTATCCTTCCCACAGTTCCCTTGGGTAAGATCCTTTCGTCGGAAGTATCTGTCCGATCAAGATCATTGGAGGGAGGCGTGGCATGAGCGATCTCAAGAAATACATCGCGGAATTCATTGGAACGTTCTGGCTGACATTTGCCGGCTGCGGCTCGGCGGTCATCGCCGCGGGCTTTCCGGACGTCGGCATCGGCCTTCTCGGCGTGTCCTTCGCCTTCGGGCTGACGGTCATCACCATGGCCTATTCGGTCGGGCACATCTCCGGCTGCCATCTCAACCCGGCCGTGACGATCGGCCTTGCCGCGGGCGACCGGTTTCCGAAGAGCAAGATCCTGCCCTATGTCCTCGCCCGGGTCGCTGGCGGCATCGTGGCGGCGATGATCCTCTACGTCATCGCCACCGGCAGCCCGAGCTTCGATCCGGCAGGCGGCTTTGCGGCCAACGGCTACGGCGCGCATTCGCCCGGCAGCTACGGCGTCGGCGCGGCGTTCATCGTGGAATTCCTGCTGACGATGGTCTTCCTCTTCGTCATCATGGGCGCAACGCACGGCAAGGCGCCGGCAGGCTTTGCGCCGATCGCCATCGGGCTCGCCCTGACGCTCATCCACCTCGTCTCGATCCCGATCACCAACACTTCCGTCAATCCCGCGCGCTCCACGGGACCTGCTCTCTTTGCCGGCGGCTGGGCTTTGGGACAGCTCTGGCTGTTCTGGCTGGCGCCGATACTCGGAGGGGCAGCGGGCGGCTATCTCTATTCCTGGCTCAGCGCCGAACCCTCGGAGAACGTCACCGGCACCGGCGCGGCCTCGGCCGCCCAAGCCTGACCGGAAACGGCTCAAACCGAAAATGCAAGAAGCCCGCGACGGTGAGGTCGCGGGCTTCTCGATGTCATGGCCAGTATGTCATGGCCAGTGACGGCCTACTCGGCGGCCATCTTCATCGCCACGGCTTCCGCCGCCTGCTCGCGATACCAGGCCTGTGCCGCGGCGACGCCCGAGCCGAGGTCGATCTTCGCGCCGGCGTCCGCCAGCGACATCTCCGCGGCTGCAAGCGCCGAAAGGCACATGACCTCGTTGAGATCGCCGAGATGGCCGATGCGGAACACCTTGCCCGCGACCTTGGAAAGCCCGGCGCCGAAGGATGTGCGATAGCGCTCGAAGGCGATGCGGCAGACGGCGGCGCCGTCGACGCCGTCCGGAACCCGGATCGCCGAGACGGTGTCGCTCTCCCACTTCGTCTCGACCGCCTGGAGCTTCAGCCCCATGCCGCCGACGCCGCGCCGAACGCCTTCGGCCAGACGGTGGTGGCGGGCGAAGACGGCGTCGAGGCCTTCCTCGAAGAGAAGGTCGAGCGCGGCGCGCAGGCCGTAGAAGAACTGCGTCGGCGGCGTGTAGGGGAAATATCCGTTGTCGTTGGTCGCGATCATGTCGGCGAAGGAGAAGTAGCACTTCTCCATCGAGCGGTTCGTCTCCTTGGCGATTTCCAGCGCCTTGGTCGACACGGAGAGGAAGGAAAGGCCCGCCGGCAGCATGAAGCCCTTCTGGGAGCCTGCGACAGCGAGATCGATGCCCCACTCGTCCTGGCGGAAGTCGATCGAGGCGATGGAAGAGACGCCGTCGAGGAAGATCAGCGCGGGATGGCCGTGCGCGTCGAGCAGCTTGCGCACGCCGGCGGCATCGGAGGTGACGCCCGTCGCGGTCTCGTTGTGCGTCACGAACACGGCCTTGATCTCATGGGCCTTGTCGGCCTCGATCGCGCGCTCGTATTCCTCGAGCGGTACGCCCGCGCCCCACTCGACCTCGCAGCAGTGAACCTCGAGCCCGAGGCGCTCGGCCATGTTGACCCAGAGATGCGAGAACTGGCCGAAGCGCGACATCAATACCTTGTCGCCGCGCGCAAGCGTGTTTTGGATCGCCGCTTCCCAGGCACCGGTGCCTGGGAGGGAAACATGAAGACGCGTCCGCCCTCGTTCTTGAAGACGCGCTTCAAGTCCTTGAAGAGCGGCAGCGTGAGCCCCGGGAAGTCCGACGAGCGTTGGTCTTCCATCGGCACGTTCATGGCGCGGCGGACGCGCTCTGGAACGTTGGTGGGGCCAGGAATGAAGAGATGGGTAATGCCGTTTTTCATGCGCGGAGCCTCCCGAAGCGCGGCGGCCCATCGGCCAGCCGCTCAGCGCTCATGGTTTGAAACAATGCGCCGATGGAGATCGACGACTGACGGCACCCGAGAAAATCCATAGCGGAATTTACCGGGCCTGCGAAGATCGCGGAAAAAATTTATGGCTGAGAGGTGTCCGTCGACATGACGCCCGACCTTGCGGGGTGAATTTGGCCTCCACACATGACGGCTGCGGACGCATCGGCGCGTCTTCCAACGGAGGAATGTCATGGGACTTCTGTCGGGACTGCTCGGCCTTGCAAGCGACGTCGACGTGGCGGATGTCCGCCGCGATCTCGACCCGATGCTGGTGCCGAGCGAGGAGATCGACCTCGCTTTCGCGATCGTGCGCGATCTCATGGTGTTCACCAGCCACCGCCTCATCCTCGTCGACAAGCAGGGCATGACCGGGCGCAAGCGTGAGTATCATTCGATCCCCTATCGCTCGATCACCATGTTCTCGATCGAGACCGCCGGCAGCTTCGACACGGATTCCGAACTCAAGATCTGGATTTCCTCGCAAGGCCAGCCGCTGAGCCGGCCGCTGTCGCGCCTGTCCAACATTTCAGGCATTCAGAAAGCTCTCGCGGAAGGCGTGCTTGGGCGGAAATAAACGTGCACAGGCCAGGACATCCTGTCGGAAGACTTGACCGCACTGCCTCAATTCGATTCATTTCAATGAAAATCACCAAGACGTGATGGTGAACTCGAGCGAATCGAAGGGGCGGGCGGATCGAAATCGTCCGATCATGGTTAAGGCGGCATGAAGACCATCACCACCGACGTCCGATTTGCCGAAGACCGCGACGCCGGTGAGCTTGCCGAAATCCATGCATCGTCCTGGCTCGGGGCCTATCGCGGGATCATCCCGCACAAGTCGTTGACGAAAATGGTCGAGCGCCGCGGCTCCGCTTGGTGGACGAAGGCGATCCACAACCGCGCCGCCATTCTCGTGCTCGAGTTCGGCGACGAGATCGCGGGTTACGCCACGCTCGGCAAGAATCGCACGAGCGCGCTGTCCGTTGGCGGGGAGATCTACGAGATCTACCTGCAGCCGAAATTTCAGGGCCTCGGCTTCGGCAGACGCCTCTTCGGCGCCGGCCGTACGCTGCTCCAGGACCGCGGCATGCACGGTCTTTCCGTCTGGGCGCTCGCCGACAACGACACTGCCATGGGCTTCTACGCCTCGATCGGGGGCGCCGACATCGCCGAGGGCGAGGAGACGTTCGAGGGCGTCAAGCTGCGCAAGGTCGCTTTCGTCTGGCCTTGACGATGTCGCGACCGGACGGGGATTTGCTTCGTCTTGATCCCCGATCCGACAGCGTGCCGTCGCGAAGCGTCCGTTCGGCAGCCTGAGTTTCGTCGGACTGCCGACAATCCGTCGTCGGAGCGAGGTGTTACGACAGAGCTTCCGTCTCACGCGACCTTGCGAATAGGCTCGACCGACTTCGGCTGAACTTCGGGCCATCCGATGCTCGAAGCATGGCCGCGGAAATTCTCCAGCCACCAGCGCCAGTCCTCCTGTACCAACGAGAACGGCGAAGCGTGGCCGAGTTCGCGCGCGGCTCAGATCGGCCAATGCGGATTGGCGAACGCGATAGACCGCCATCAGCATTCGGGAAAGCTCACCGCGAGCCCGCCCTGCGACGTCTCCTTGTATTTCGACTGCATGTCGCGTCCCGTTTCGCGCATCGTGTGGATGACCTTGTCGAGCGAGACGACGTGAAGCCCGTCGCCGCGTAGAGCGAGCGAGGCGGCCTGGATGGCGCTGACGGCGCCGAAGGCATTGCGCTCGATGCACGGGATCTGCACGAGGCCGCCGATGGGATCGCAGGTGAGGCCGAGATGATGTTCCATGCCGATCTCCGCCGCGTTCTCGATCTGCAGGATCGTGCCGCCGAGCGCTGCCGCAAGCCCTGCGGCCGCCATCGAGCAGGCGACGCCCACCTCACCTTGGCAGCCGACCTCCGCGCCCGAGATCGAGGCGTTCATCTTGAACAGCCCGCCGATCGCCGTCGCCGTCAGCAGGAAGTCGCGCGCACCGGCCGTCGACGCCCCCGGACAATGTTCGCGATAGTAGCGCAGCACCGCAGGCAGGATGCCGGCCGCCCCGTTGGTCGGCGCCGTCACGACGCGTCCGCCGGCCGCGTTCTCCTCGTTGACCGCGATGGCGTAGAGGCCGACCCAGTCCATGATCTCGTGCGGGGGCCGGTCGTTGCGCGTCGCTTCGGCCTCCAGTCGTTCGCGAAGGCCGAAGGCGCGGCGCTTCACGCCCAGCCCGCCCGGCAGCACGCCCTGGCGCCGCAAGCCCCGGTCGACGCAGTCCATCATCGCGCCGTGCACGCGTTCCACATGCGCCTCGACCTCGGCAGCGGGCCGGAGCGCGCATTCGTTGGCGAAGACGAGCTCGGCGATCGAGAACGCATGCGTCTCGCCGAGAGCGACGAGCGCGCGGCCCGAACGAAACGGATAGGGCACCGCGCGCGTCTCCGGCGCGGGCTGCCCGACCTCCGCCTCCGGCAGCACGAAGCCGCCGCCGACCGAGCACCAGCGTTCCGCGAGGAGCGTTGCGCCCGAGGCGTCGAAGGCAGTGAAGGCGAGCGTGTTCGGATGCACGGGGGTCGCCGAGACGGCGTCGAAGACGATGTCCGTCGCCGGGTCGAAGCCGATCGTCCGGCCGCCGCCGAAGGGCAGTCGCCGCTCTATCGAAAGCGCCACGATCATCGCGTCCGCCGCATCGGGATCGACCGTGTCCGGGCTCATGCCGGCAAGGCCGAGGATCACCGCCTTGTCGGTGCCGTGCCCCTTGCCGGTCCAGGCGAGCGAGCCGAAGAGATCGACGCGAACCGCCGCGACGGGAAGCTTCGCCCCCGCGCGGGCGAAGGACAGCGCCGCCTTCATCGGGCCCACCGTATGCGAGGAGGACGGCCCGATGCCGACCTTGAAGAGCTCGAAGATGCTGATCACGAGGGGGCGCTCCCGCAGCGAACGGGCCTTGCCGTCAAGGCCCCTGTCCGCCGGCGAGGGTAAGCCGGCCACATCGCGGTCTCAGCGTCCGTTCGCGACATCTCCGGCGGAACCGGTCTTGCCAGGAAACCATGCTGCGAGCCTCGTATTGCACGCCTTCGCGCTTCCCGCTAAGAGCCGCGAACACGGAAACGAGAGGCTCCGCCATGCGCATCGACGCCATCCCCCGCGGCAAGAACCCGCCCGAGGACATCAACGTCATCATCGAGTGCCCGGTCGGCGGCCACCCGATCAAGTACGAGATGGACAAGGAAGCCGGCGCGCTCTTCGTCGACCGCTTCCTCTACACGCCGATGACCTATCCCGGGAATTACGGCTTCGTGCCGCATACGCTGTCGGACGACGGCGACCCGATCGACGTCCTCGTCTGCAACACGCGGCCGCTCTTTCCCGGCTGCGTCATCAACTGCCGGCCGATCGGCGTCCTCGTCATGGAAGACAACAAGGGCCAGGACGAGAAGATCATCGCCGTCCCCTCGCCCGAGCTGACCCGACGCTACGAGGACGTCTTCGAATACAACCAGCTCCCCTCGATCACGCTGGAGCAGATCGCCCACTTCTTCGAGCACTACAAGGATCTCGAGCCGGGCAAATGGGTGAAGATCGGCGACTGGGGCGACAGCGCCATGGCCAAGAAGTTCATCGAGGAAGCCGTCGAGCGCGACGCCGTCTACAAGGCCGGCAAGGCCTGAAGCGAGAGCCTCGGGCCGCATCCCAAGAAGATCAAGAAGCCGCCGCCTCTCCGCTTCGTCATCCTCGCCGCAGGCGGGGACACATGCCGAAGCGGCGGGGTGACAGAAACGGTGGATGCGTTCCTATCCTGCGCCAGATCCGATGTTGACCGGCTTCGGCATGGGCCCGGCCTGCGGCGAGGATGACGAAGCGGAGCGGATGGCGTCTTTCTCAGAGACATCGGTCTTCAACCGAACGTCGAACCAGAGACTGGCGGTTTGGCGATGGCATTCCGCCCCAAAAATCCAGGTCTCTGGACGGATCCCGAGAAGCTGAGACGCGCAAGAAACGCGTCGCCCTTGTGCTTGGCGCGACGAACGAGACACCTGAATTCGAGCGAAGCCGCAGCCCTCCGTCAGATCCCCGCCCTGAGAACCGCCGGGGCGATGTAGAGGATGATCAGCTGCTGGAGGAAGAAGATGCTGAGCAACAGAACCAGCGGCGAGAGATCGATCCCGCCGAGGTTGGGCAGGATGCGCCGGATCGGGCGGTAGAGCGGCTCTGTCATCCTGTAGAGGAAATTGCCGACCGTATCGACGAACTGGTTGCCGGGATTGACGATGTTGAAGGCGTAGAGCCAGGACAGGATCGCCGAGGCGACGATCAGCCACCAGAGAATGTCGAGGGCGAGCAGAACGACTTGCAGGACGGCGAGCATGTGGCGGTTTCACCCTCGTTGAGACGATGGGTCATGTAACGACGGCATCCCGGCGACGCAAGGCGGGGCGATACCCGCGCCGCCTCTCGCGCCCTGACGGCCGCGGCCGGTCCCATCGCCGACGCCGTACGACGGCAGCTTGACACGAGCTTCTCGCCCGATCTAAATCCGGCGGACTGGTGAATGGGGCTGTAGCTCAGTTGGGAGAGCGCGTCGTTCGCAATGACGAGGTCAGCGGTTCGATCCCGCTCAGCTCCACCAGTGCCGTTACGGTCTTCACCTTTCTGTCGTGTCCGAACGGCCCTTCAAGCTCGACGCGCCGTCCGCCCTTCGTTAGATAGGGGCGCGTCGAGGCGTGCGAATACAGGTCGCGAATGGTTTGCCGGTTTGCGCGAGTTCGCCGGCGTCGTCCTTCGGTCGACCTTCACCCTTTCCGATCGTCATCCCGGACGTGATCCGGGATCCATGCCGAGGCCGTCGCGGCAGACGTTTCGGGTCCGCACAAAGGCGCCCGAGGTCCACTGACCCTGGCATGTTCGACGGTTGGAATGGATCCCGGCTCGGGGCCGGGATGACGAAACGGACAGGACGAAGCCTCACGATCCGGCAGCGCGGCTCAGCCGATGTCAACGAACGGAAGACGCCATGATCTGGAGCACCGCATCGAGTTCGAACGGCAGGACGACGTCATGCGGATACCCGCTGCTCGCGACGATCGCCGCCGCTATCGCCCTCGTCACGTCCGCTTCCGCCGAGGACCTGCCCTTCGTCGGAACCTGGGACTGCGAAATATCGACTTTCGTGTTCACACCCGAGACCTACGATACCGGATCCGATGTGCTGGACATCCTCGAGGCGCAGGAGGGAACCGACGGGTCCTACACGCTCTTCTTTGCGGACGACTACATCATCACCTTGTCGGGTTTCACGGGCGATGCGATGGGGTGGTACTCGCCGGCGAGCGGCGACAGCTTCGCCTGCGCCCGTCTTGCGGACTGATCCGGAACGCTCGGGACCCGCGACGCTGGCGATCGACCAGACCTTGCGGCGTGGGCCGACCGGCGGCAGGCGTCTCATGAGAAGGCCGGCATAGCGTGACCCCTGACGATCAGAGACCGCCCGAGGCGACGCTCCCCGCCGCAGACGACCGCTTCGCCGCCTTCCGCCACCTCGAATTCCGGAAGTACTGGCTTTCGCGGCTCGGTACATCCTTCGCCGTGCAGATCGTCGCGGTTTCCGTCGGCTGGCAGGTCTACGACCTGACGGGCAGCGCGCTCGATCTCGGCATCGTCGGCCTCTGCCAGTTTCTGCCGGCCCTCCTCCTCGTCCTCGTGACCGGCGCGGTCGCGGATCGCTATTCACGCCGGAAGATCATGGGCGCCTCGATCCTCGTCGAGGCGGTGGGTGCGGCGACGCTGCTCGCCATGACATACGAGGGCCTGACGAGCCCGCTGCCGGTCTTCGGCGTTCTCGTCGGCTTCGGCGTCGCGCGGGCCTTCTTCGGGCCGGCGAGCCAGTCGCTCGTCGTCAACGTGGTGCCGCGCGAGGATCTCGCGAGCGCCATCGCCTGGAACTCCTCCGCCTGGCAGCTCGCCTCGATCGTCGGCCCCGTCGCGGGCGGCCTCCTCTACGGCGTCTCGCCCCATGCCGCCTACGCGGTGGCGCTCCTTCTCTTCGCCGTCGCCGGCGGCCTCGTCCTCTCCATGCGCACGCCGCCCCAGCGCAGCCGCAACGAACCGGCGAGCGTCGAGACGCTGATCGCCGGCTTCCGCTTCATCGGCTCGCAGAAGGTGGTGCTCGGCGCGATCTCGCTCGATCTGTTCGCCGTCCTCCTCGGCGGCGCCGTCGCGCTGATGCCGATCTACGCCCGCGATGTGCTCGATGTCGGCCCCTGGGGCCTCGGCCTTCTTCGCGCAGCTCCCGGCATCGGCGCGATCCTCACCGTCGTCTGGCTGACGCGCCATCCGGTGCGCGACCATGCCGGCCTGGTGATGTTCGCCTTCGTCGCCGCCTTCGGCGCCTTCACGGTGCTCTTCGGCCTGTCGACCTCGCCCTGGCTCTCGATCCTCGCCCTGGCGGGGATGGGCGCCGCGGACATGGTCAGCGTCTACATCCGCGAGACGCTGCTCCAGCTCTGGACGCCGGACGAGGTGCGTGGGCGGGTCAATGCGGTGAACATGGTCTTCGTCGGCGCCTCGAACGAGCTCGGCGAATTCCGCGCCGGCGTCATGGCCTTCTGGCTGGGGGCGGTGCCGGCCGTCGTCCTCGGCGGCGGCGCGACGGTCGCGGTCGCCGCGCTCTGGGCATGGCTCTTCCCGGATCTGCGCAAGGCGCGCACGCTCGACGAACCGCCGCAGCCACCATCTTGAACCGCCATTTTCTCCGACAGTCGGCAGATGCCGACTGTCGCCGGCGCGGCGATCTGCAAAGATGGTGTCGTTCGTGCAGGAGGGCGGCCTTTTCCTGGCCCGGTCGTCTTGACGCGCGGCAAAGACCAGCCCTGGTCCTGCGGACGTCCGGCAGCGTCCTCGGCAGTCGCGTCTGTCGGCGGCACTCCCAATCCGCCGATGGTTCGCAGCGGGGATGAGCGCTCCCGTGGGTTCATCCCCGCAGCACGCCCAGCAACGCAACCGCTGCCCTTGCGTAGCAGAGAAGGACATTTGTTTCACAAGGCTGAGCAATACGGCTTGAGCGGCCAGTGCCAAGACGCCATACTCCTTCGGTGAGTGTCGAAAGACCGTGCCGGGGGGCAGTCGTGGCATGTCTAATCGAGACGTCGAAGCCGTAGCAGGCGTGATCGGAAGCATCTACGAGGCTGCCTACGACCGCTCGCGCTGGGATACCGCGATGACTGGCGTAAGGGATCTTCTCGGCGGCTCGAAAGCCTGCATGAGCAGGATCGGGCCCGATCTCGACCCTTCCGACTGCGTGACGTCGCCGGGCGACCCGATCTTCATGCAAACCTATGTGGACTTGGCCGACGCGTACGAAATAATCGATCCCGGGCCCCTGACGAGAGCGATCATGGGGGCGAGGGTCGGCGCAGTCTACCGCGACCAAGCCGTCGTGGGCGAAGCCCTGCGAAAGAGCCGCTTCTGGAACGAGTGGATGGCGCCGCAGGACATGTATGGCGGCCTCAGCTGCAAGCTCATCGTCTCGGAACCCTCGCTGTGGCTGTTCGACGTCCAGCGCGGTCGCCGGCAGGATCCCTGGAGGGGAGAAGACGTCGCGCTGGTCGAGACGCTGACGCCGCACGTGACGCGCGCGGTCGAGATGGGCCGCCGGTTCCAGACGGCGAGCGCGACACAACTCGGCTTCTCGCACCTGCCCTTCGGCATCATCCTCGTCAATGCCGATCAGCGGATCCTCGACATGAACGGGGCGGCCCTCACGCTGCTTGCCCGCGCCGAGGGGCTGATCCAGGACCGTCGCGGCCGGCTCGTGGTCGTCGATCCGCATGCGGCCGCGGCGATGGCGCGCCATGTCCTCGACGCCTGCCGGGGTGGGCGCAATGGCATTCCCGGCGGCGGGGGCGACCTTCTCCTGCGATCGCACTTAGACGATTGCGGTAGCGACGGCCTCGCCCTGTCGGTCGGGCCGCTGATCAATCCCGAAAGTGTCGGGATGCCGCTCGAACCCTGCGCCGTCGTGATGATCCGCGAGCTCGATCTTGGTCTTGCGCCCGGCTACGAGCCGCAGTTGCGCTCGCTGTTCGGGCTGACAGCAAGCGAAGCGAAGCTTGCGGGCGCGCTGGCGTCCGGGCTTGGTCTCAGGGAAGCCGCCGAACAGCAGCGGTTGAGGTTCTCCACCGCGCGTACCTATCTCGAACGCATCTTCCAGAAGACCGGAACGAACGCGCAAGGCTCGCTCGTCGCGCTGATCCGCCTGACGCAGCCGATCCGGCGTCCCGTCTGACCAGCGTTCAACGCGGCGCCGGCTCGCCGAAGACGAGTGCAAGGAAGTCGTTGAGCCATCGCTGGACCGCCGCGTCGTGGAGGGCACGCCCGTCGAAATGCGCGCGCCGGCGCTGCGCGCCCGGAAGCAGGGTCTTCTCGTGACCCAGCGTCGTCCAGCGATACAGCATGGCGAGCGTCAGTTCGGCGTGGAACTGGATTCCGAAGGCGCTTTGGCCGTAACGGAAAGCCTGATGGGGGAAGCGATCTCCCGCCGCCAGAAGTTCGGCGCCGGCGGGTAGGTCGAAGCCCTCGCGGTGCCACTGGTAGATCATCGAGGGCCAGTCCGGCAGGAGCCGCCGGCCCGCAGGCGTCGCCTCGAGCGGATAGTATCCGACCTCGACCAGCCCTTCCGGGTGCGGCGCGACACACCCGCCGAGATGCTTCACCAGCATCTGCGCGCCGAGGCAGATCCCGAGGAACGGCCGGCCTTCGGCAAGTGGCACGGCCATCCAATCGATCTCGCGCGACAGATGCGGCTCGCTGTCGTTGGCGCTCGGCGGGCCGCCGAAGACGATCGCGCCGCGATGCGCGTCCAGCGTCTCGGGCAGGGCGTCGCCGATCACCGGCCGGCGGATGTCGAGCGAGACGCCATGTGCGGCAAGGACTTGGCCGACACGGCCAGGCGTCGAGGTCTCCTGATGCAGGACGACGAGGATCGGGCGAGGGTCCGAGGCACCGTCCAGCACGTGACGCACAGATCCGGTCGCGGCCCCGATGCCGCCGTCGCTTCCGATCCCCTGCCGGCCCATCATCTCAGCCATGGTCACTCATGCTCCTTCTCGTCAGGCCTACCCACGCCGCATGGCACGACGCGGCGCTCGGTCGCGTCAGCCTTCCGCGCCGCTCCTCTCCGCAGCCTCGCGCTTCATCAGCATTCGGTCGCGGGTCGAAACGCCGAGAAGCTCGGCGATGCGCCAGATCGTGTTGTCCTCGAGCTCGTGGACCTCGCCATCGGCATAGGTCACCTCCCAGAGCACCTCGATGAAGCCGATGCGGCGTTCCTCGTCGAGATGCTGGAGGAGGACGTTGGTGAAGCGGAAGAGATCGACCGCGTCCTGGTCGGCCTCCCGTCCCGCCTCGAAGACGCGCGCCGTCTCGCTCTCGTCCAGCCCGAATTCCTCGGCGAGCAAGGCCATGGCCGTTGCTAGCTCCGCCTTGGAGAATGTCCCGTCGGCCTCGCCGACATGGAACAGGAGAGCCGCCGCCGCGATCCGAGGATCGTTCTCCGCGCCGTCGAAACCGTCGCCAGCCGCGCCGTCCGCGCCGATCGACCTGATGAATTCCCGGAAGATCTCGAACATGGGCGCTCCTGCCGAGCCATGCAAGGAACACAGGCCTCGCAAGGCACCCGGCCTCGTCTGTCGGACATAGTTCTGCACGACCGCGCTGCAATATCAAAATCCGTCCGTCGCACATGCGAAAGAGAATTCGCAGTACCTCATGAAAAACGCCCGGCTCCGGGTCGGGGCCGAGCGTCGGGAGGCATGTGGTGGTTGGATGCGCCGCCTGCCGTCCAAGGCTGCGCGCGCCGAGCCCCGCCTAGAACAGGCGCAAGCGCGACTCCTGCGCTCCGACGCCGGCGTTCGGAACGATCGTCGCGGTCTGGTCGTTCGCCGCGCCTTCGGACGACCCGTGGGACGAACCACCATGAGTAGAGGCCTCGCCACCCGCTTCTGGAAGGCGCGTGACCGTCGATGCGGTTCCCACGGAGGTTGCCGCGATCGGCGCGCTTGCTGCAGCGGATGCCGCCGTGGATGCGTGTTCCGGCCTTGCCGCCATCGGTTCTGCCGCCGAGATCGCCGTCGGCTCGTCCTCGACGGTGGATTCGATGACCGCGCCGTCGCCGCCGATCCTCTGCGCCGGAATCTTCCAGCGGAAGGCATCGAGACGCCCGGTGACGGGCGAGACCGGTGCCCAGGTTTCCGAGACGTAGCCGTCGGCTGTCCAGGCAGGATCGCGCGGCGCACGGATCGCCCGGCCGAGCCATTCGCGCATCCGCCCTTCGGATCCGGTTTCGGCCTCCTCGATATCGGCAAGGAGAAGGTAGATGCTCTCGCGCGGGCTCATGCGGCTGGCGGCGACCGCCTCGTCGCGCGCCAGCGCCAGATCACGGGCGTCGAGCGCGGCATGGGCGACGGCAAGCGAGGATTCGACGTGGTTCGGGCGAAGCGCCTGCAGCGCCTTGGCGCGCTTCAGGCGGTCGGTGACCGAGTCGCCGGGGCGGGCATTGACATAGGCTGCAGCAAGATCCGGATGCGGCTCCTCGGTCCAGGCGCGTTCGAGAACCTTCGCGCCCCGCTTCAGATCGCCCAGCCGGAAGAGCGCACGCGCTGCGGCGATGGCGGCGGGCGTCAGGTCCGGCGCCAGTTTGTGGGCCTCGAGCGCCGCGGTCTTCGCAGCGTTCGGGTCGCGCTCGGCGACGCTCATCGCC
>JACMIV010000154.1 GCA_014380965.1 Rhizobiaceae bacterium
GCGGGCGCCGCGTCCGAGGCGCGGACGAGCGGCACCATCACGTCGGCCGCCGTCAAGACGTTCAGCGGGTTCATCTGGGTGACGAAGGCCGAGACGTAGTCGTTGGCAGGGCGCATCACGATATCCTGCGCGGTGCCGACCTGGATGATGCGTCCGCCTTCCATGATGGCGATGCGGTTGCCAAGCTTGAAGGCCTCGTCGAGATCGTGGCTGACGAAGATTATGGTCTTCTTGAGCTGTGCCTGGACCTCCAGAAGCTCGTCTTGAAGGCGGGATCGGATGAGGGGGTCCAGCGCCGAAAAGGGCTCGTCCATCAGAAGGATCGGGGCGTTCGTGGCAAAGGCGCGGGCAAGGCCGACGCGCTGCTGCATGCCGCCGGAGAGCTCGCCCACGAGCGAGTTCGCGCGCTCGGCAAGGCCCACGAGCTCGAGCTGGCGCATCACCGCCTCGTGCCGCTCGGCCTTCGACTGGCCGGCGAGCTCGAGGCCGAGGCCGACATTTTCGGCGACTGTTCGCCAGGGCAGGAGGGCGAATTGCTGGAATACCATCGCCACCTCGTGGCGTCGCAGTTCCCGCAAGCGCTTGGCGCCGCAGTCCTTCGGATCGACGGGCCCGCGGCCCGTATCGATGACGACGCGGCCGCGAGTGATCGGAGCGAGCCCGTTGACCGCGCGGATGAGCGTCGACTTGCCCGAGCCCGACAGGCCCATCAGGACTGCGATCTCGCCCGCGGCGATGTCGAGCGAAGCATCGGCGACGCCGAGCATCGTGCCGGTCTCCTGCCGGATCGTTTCGCGCGTCGCCTTTCGGTCGATGAGAGGAAGCGCATCGTCGGCTCGTCTGCCGAAGACGATCGAGACGTTCTGGAACGAGACGATGGGCTTGGCGGCAGGCACCGTCTTTTGCAGGGAGGGAGCGGAACTCATCGGCGGCCTCCTTCGTCGACCCGGAAGAAGCGATCGAGGATGATGGCGAGGAGCACGATCGCCAGCCCCGCTTCAAAACCGTTGCCGACATTGATCGAATTCAGCGCCCGAAGCACCGGCACGCCGAGGCCGGGCGCGCCGACGAGGGCCGCGATGACGACCATCGAGAGCGAGAGCATGATCGTCTGCGTCAGTCCCGCCATGATTTGAGGCGCGGCATAGGGAATTTCGACCTTCATCAGTCGCTGGAAGGCCGTTGCGCCGAAGGCGTCGCCGGCTTCGAGGAGCTGCAGCGGCGTCGAGGCGATGCCGAGGCGGGTGAGGCGGATCGGCGAGGGGAGGGCGAAGATGACGGTGGCCACGAGCCCCGGCACCATGCCGAGGCCGAAGAGGATCAGCGCCGGGATGAGATAGACGAAGGTCGGGATCGTCTGCATCAGGTCGAGGACGGGGCGGAGCGCGGCATAGAGCCAGGGCCGCCGCGCCGCAGCGATGCCGATCGGCACGCCGATGACCATGCAGACGGTGGTCGAGGCGATGACGAGCGCCAGCGTCTGGGTCGTCTCCTCCCAGTAGCCGAGATTGATGATGAGGAGGAAGCCGAGCACCGTGAAGATCGTGATCGGGATCGAGCGCCGCATGGCATAGGCGATGAGCGCGAAGGCGCCGACCACGACGAAGGCGTGCGGCGTCTCCAGCAGCCAGAGGATCGCGTCGATGAAACCCTCGAGCCCGGCCTGGATCGCATCGAAGAAGCCGGTAAAATTCGTCGTCAGCCAGTCGACGAAGGCTTCGGCGTAGTTGCCGATCGGCAGGCGATTTGCTTCGAGCCATTCCACGTGAGGATGCCGCTCTCGTCTTTCGGAGGAGTTGGGACGGGCGCCGTCCGGTCGGCGCCTGTCAATGGTCCTGGTCGCGGCACCTATGATGTCGCCGTGCCCATCGTCAGGAGACGCCGAGCGCAGCCTTCACCGCGGCAAGACCGTCCTGTCCGTCCAGCGTCTTCACGCCGGACAGCCACGTGTCCAACGCGCCGGGATTTGCTTTCAGCCATTCCGTCGCCGCATCCGCAGGCTCTTCGCCGCCGTCGAGGATCGCGCCCATGATGACGTTCTCCATCTCGATGGTGAAGGTCATGTTCTTCAGAAGCGCGCCCACGTTCGGGCATTCGCTCGTATAGCCCTTGCGCGTAACCGTGTGGACGGTTGCGCCGCCGAAGTTCGGGCCGAAATAGGCGTCGCCGCCGTCGAGATAGGCGATCTCGAAGTTCGAGTTCATCGGATGCGGCGCCCAGCCGAGGAAGACGATGGGCTTTTCCGCCTTCGTCGCGCGGGCGACCTGGCTCAGCATGCCCTGCTCGGACGAGGCCACGAGCTCGAAGTCCTTGGTGCCGAAGTCGTTTGTCTCGATCATCTTGACGACAAGGCTGTTACCGTCGTTGCCGGGCTCGATGCCGTAGATCTTGTTGTCGAGGTCGGCGCCGAATTTCGGCAGGTCGGCGAAGCTCTTGAGGCCCTTGTCGTAGAGATACTTCGGAACGGCGAGGGTGTATTTAGCACCTTCAAGATTGGTCGAGATGCGCTCGATCGAGCCTTCGTCGATGTATTTCGCGACGTCGCCGGACTGGGCCGGCATCCAGTTGCCGAGAAACGCGTCGAGATCGTCGTTCTTCAACGAGGCGAAGGTGACGGGAACCGACAGGATCTTGACGTCCGGCGTGTAGCCGAGCCCTTTCAGGATCTCCCCGGCGACGGCGGTCGTCGCGGTGATGTCGGTCCAGCCGACATCCGACAGGCGGACCGTCGCGCAGCTTTCGGCCTCCTGGGCAAGGGTGGGTCCCGACAAAGCTGCGAGGATCGCGGCCGCTGCGGTCAATCTGAGGGTCAGTGTCATCGGAATCGATCCTTTGGTTGTCGGGCTGATCTAGGCAGTGGTTATGCGGCTGTCCTCGTGGCGGCGGGTCGGACCGCAGGCAGGAGACCCGGGTTGTGATAGGCGACTATCGCGGAGGCCCCGTTATGGCGCAAGCGAGGTCATCTTTCGGCTGCTCCGATTAGTTTGCCAATCCGACCCGGTCGAACGCCGAAAAACGACAGGCCGTGGCGCAAATTTCCTCACAGTGCGATCGCTGCCGAATTCTTGATCTCCTCCATGACGGCATAGGTGTGGGTCTCGCGGATCCCGGGCAGCGTCAGCAGGGCGTCGGAGAGGAAGGCGCGATAGGCGGTCATGTCCTTGACGCGCGCCTTGACGAGATAGTCGAATCCGCCGGCCACCATGTGGCACTCCATGATGTCGGCGTTCGCCTTGGCCGCGGCCGCGAAGGCGGTGAAGACGTCGTCGGTCGTCCTCTCCAGCCGGATCTCGACGAAGACGATCATCCCGCGACCGAGCTTCTCCGGGCAGAGCCGGGCGGAGTAGCCGAGGATATAGCCGTCCCGCGTCAGGCGCTTGACGCGCTCGGCGGTCGCCGTCGGCGAAAGGTGAACGCGTTCGGCCAACTCGGTATTCGTCAGCCGGCCTTCGGCTTGCAGCTCTGCGAGGATTTTCCGGTCTTTGCGGTCGATGTCCGTCATTCCTCAGTCAATCTCCCCATTTCGCCGTGAAAGTCACGCTCGATCACCGCGAATTCAGTGAGAAGGCCACCCGGCTCCCCTGCTATTCAACAATCGCCTCCAACGATCGGGACCCGCCATGCCGAACGCCGTCGCCGCCTTCTCCGCGCCCTTCGCTCCCGACGACGATGCCGCCGTCCGCAGCCTTCTATCGAGTGCCTCGCGTTGGACGCACGACGAGGCCGCAGTCGACCGGACGGCGCGCCATTTCATCAAGACGATCCGCGGCAAGGCCGGCGGCATCGGCGGCGTCGAGGATTTCCTTCGCGAGTTCGGGCTGTCGACCCGCGAGGGTCTGGCGCTGATGGTGCTGGCCGAAGCGCTTTTGCGCGTGCCCGATCCCTCGACGCAGGATCGGCTGATCGAGGACAAGGTCGGTGCCGGCGACTGGGCGAACCACGAGGGCGGCGAGGACCGGATGTTGACGGCGGCCTCTGCCTGGGCGCTCGGTGTTTCTGCTCGCATCATCCGGCCGGGCGAAACGCCGACTGGCGTCATCTCCTCGCTCGTCAAGCGGATGGGCGCGCCGGCGGTACGCACGGCGACGAAGCAGGCGATGCGCTTTCTCGGCCGCCATTTCGTGCTCGGCGAGACGATCGGCGATGCGCTGGAGCGTGCTCGCGCCTTCGAGAAGCGTGGCTACCGCCATTCCTACGACATGCTGGGCGAGGGCGCCCGGACGGCGGAAGACGCGAGGCGCTATCTCAAGTCCTATTCGGATGCGATCGACGCCATCGGCCGCAAGGCCGGCAACAAGGCGCTGCCCGACCGGCCGGGCATCTCGATCAAGCTTTCGGCCCTCCACCCGCGCTATCAGGCGACGAACCGGGCAAAGGTCCTTGCCGACCTCGTGCCCCTCCTCGTCGACCTCGCGAAGAAGGCGAAGAGCTACCAGCTCAACCTCACCGTCGATGCGGAGGAGGCCGACCGGCTGGAACTCTCGCTCGACGTCATCGACGCCGTCGTGCGCGCCTCCGACTTTTCTGGCTGGGATGGGTTCGGTCTCGCCATCCAGGCCTATCAGAAGCGCACCCTCGCCGTGATCGACCATGTCGAGGCGCTCGCCAAGGAGGCCGGCATCCGCATGATGGTGCGTCTCGTCAAGGGCGCCTACTGGGACACCGAGATCAAGCATGCGCAGGAAAAGGGCGTCGCCGGTTTTCCCGTCTATACCCGGAAGCCCGCGACCGACCTCTCCTATCTCGTCGCGGCTCGCGCGCTGCTCGACCGACGCGAGACGCTCTACCCGCAGTTCGCGACCCACAACGCGTTGACCGTGGCGACCATCCTCGAAATGGCGGGCGATCTCGCCTCGAAAGACGGACCGGTCGGCTTCGAGTTCCAGCGCTTGCATGGCATGGGCGAAGCGCTTTACGAGGCCCTGCGGGAGAGGACCGGCGAGGCGGTCTCCTGCCGCATCTACGCGCCGGTCGGCGGCTACCGTGACCTCCTCGCCTATCTCGTTCGCCGCCTTCTCGAAAACGGCGCCAACTCCTCCTTCGTCGCCAAGGTCGGCGACGCGGACGTGCCGGTCGAAAGCCTGCTCGAACGCCCGCGCGAACTTCTTGCCGAAGGCCCCGCACGCCATTCGAAGATCGTTCTCCCGGCCGATATCTTCGGCAGACGCCGAAATTCCTCGGGCGTCGAGTTCGGCGAACGGCAGGCGCTCGACGCTTTCCTCGCTTCTCGCGACCGCGCAAAGCTTGACAGGCTGGAGGCCCGCTGCCGTTTCGACGGTGCGGCCCATGGTCCGCGCGGCGAGATCGTCTCTCCCGTCGACGGCGGCGTCGTCGGTCACGTCCATCCCCTGACGGCTGACGGCGCGAGCGCGCTGATGGACGAGGCCCGTCGCCACGTCTCCTCAGCCGAACGGGTTCCGGCCGCCAGGCGCGCCGCCTCCTTGCGCAAGGCCGCCGACCTTCTCGAGGCCCGGCGAGGCTTCTACATGGCGCTGCTTGCCGCCGAGGCCGGCAAGACGGTCGACGACGGCATCGCCGAAATCCGCGAGGCGGTCGATTTCCTGCGTTTCTATGCCGAAGAGGCCGAGCGGCTCTTTTCCGCTCCCGTCGCGCTGCCCGGCCCGACCGGCGAGGACAACAAGCTTCTCTACCGCTCGCGCGGGGTGATCGTCGCCATATCGCCCTGGAATTTCCCGCTCGCGATCTTTCTCGGCCAGGTCGCGGCTGCGCTCGCCGCCGGCAACGTCGTCGTCGCCAAGCCTGCCGAGCAAACGCCGCTCGTCGCAGCCAGCGCCCTGTCGCTCCTGATCGAGGCCGGCATCTCGCCGGACGCACTGCATCTGGCACCAGGCGATGGTTCCGTTGGGGCGGCGCTCGTCGCTCATCCCGCCAATGCCGGCGTCGCCTTCACTGGTTCGACCGAGACCGCCTTCGCCATCAACCGCGCGCTCGCTGCTCGCACGACCGCGATCGCGCCGCTGATCGCCGAGACCGGCGGAATTAACGCCCTCATCGTCGATGCGACGGCGTTGCCCGAGCAGGTCGCCGACGACGTCGTCAATTCCGCCTTCCGCAGCGCCGGCCAGCGTTGCTCGGCGCTGCGGCTCCTGTTCGTCCAGGAGGACGTCGCGGAGAGAATGACGCAGATGATCGCGGGCGCCGCCGCCGAACTCGTAATCGGCGACCCCCGCGATGTCGCGACGGACATCGGCCCCGTCATCGACGCCGAACAGAAACGGATGCTGCTCGCCCATATCGAGCGCATGCGCGGGCGCCAGACCGTCCGCTACGCCGGCGACACGCCCGCCGATCTCCCGCGAGGCGGCCATTACGTCGCGCCCCACATCGTCGAGCTCGACCGGGCCGAAGCCCTGAGCGAAGAGATATTCGGCCCGATCCTCCACATCGTACGCTGGAAGGCCGGCGAACTCGGCAAGGTCTGCGATGCCATCGAGAAGACCGGCTTCGGCCTCACGCTCGGCGTCCACAGCCGGATCGACGAGACGATCCGCGAGGTGAACGAGCGACTCGCCGTCGGCAACATCTACGTCAACCGCAACATGATCGGCGCCATCGTCGGCTCGCAGCCCTTCGGCGGCTCCGGCCTCTCGGGCACCGGCCCGAAGGCAGGCGGCCCGAATTACGTCGCGCGCTTCGCCCGCGAGCAGGTGGTTTCGACGAACACGGCGGCGGCCGGCGGGAATGCGAGCCTCATCTCGATGGATGCGGCGTAGAGGGCCAGGGGCAGCTCGTCAGCTTGGTGACGGCCCGGTGTCGAGGATGACGTCGAAGCCGCCGAAGATCATCCGTTTGCCGTCGAAAAGCATCGGCTCATCGCCCATGACCGCGCGCATCTCCTCGAAGATCGCTTCCTTCGTCGATTCTCGGACGTCCTTGGAAGGCCATTCGACCCAGGAGAACACGACGCTCTCGCCAGGTTCCAGCTTCACCGACAGCTTGAAGTCGGTGAGCTTGCCGTCGGGGACGTCGTCTCCCCAGCATTCGACGATGCGCGTCGCACCGTGTTTCTTGAATATGGCCGCAGCCTGGTCGGCCTTCTCGCGGTAGGCCTCCCTGCGGTCGCTCGGGATGGGGATCAGATAACCGTCGATGTAGGCCATAGGATTTCCTCCTTGCGATGATCGTTCAGGCGTCAGCCGGGCGCTTCCGCTGCTTCGGCGAGGGCTGCAAGCTGTCCCGCAACGACGCCCCAGCCTTCCTGAAAGCCCATCTCCTGGTGCTGGCGGCAAGCCTCGGCAGTCCAGTGTCGCGCCTTGGCGGTGTAGCGCGTGCCAGTCCCCTCGGGTTCGAACGTAACGATCATCGTCATGAAGGCCGCCTGCGGCACCCACCCGATCTTGAAGGCATCCGTCGAGACGATCCTGCGATTTGGAACGACTTCCAGGAAGACGCCCTCATTCGGCATCGCCGTGCCGTCAGGCGCCTGCATGTCCACCCGGCAGATGCCGCCGGGGCGAAGGTCGAATTCGACGCCGGGGGTTGTGTAGGGTAGCGGCGCCCACCATTCGCCGGTGCGCGTCGTCCAGACGCGGTAGACCGTTTCGGGAGCGGCCGCGATGAAGCGGGTGATGCTGAGCTCGTGGACTTCGTTCGAGGGCTCCGACATCGTTTTTTCTCCCGGTCGGTCGGTCGATCGTTTCGCCCGCGGGCAGCGCACGGGCCGCGGCGCTGTCTCCGTTGCGGTAAGGGAATACGATGCCGGGATGCGCGAGGGAAGAGAGTGTCGATGTTGCCGGGCGCCAGCTCCGCACCAGCCACCCCTGCGATCCTTGCTCCTTCAGACAATTCGCCGAAGACCGCCGACGGGGTCCTCCCCCCGATCGAAAGGCGTCGCGCGGGTCCGTCTGAAAACCTGCAGACCGGGCCCGACCCGCGCGTCCTCCCCGCGCTCGAGGGTCCGAGAGACACCAGAGCATGCCTACGCGAAAGCCCGGACGTCGCCCGTCCGGGCTTTTTCGTGCTCTCGCACCGTTCCCCTGTTGGCGGGGCCGCGAGCCGCATTCTATGCTGTCGCGCTCCCGCAGCGGATCGGTTCGCCGAGGAGCCAAGAACACGACCCCTTGGGAGATGATGAAGCATGGCGGAGTTCCAGTCGGATATCGAGATCGCGCGCGCCGCAAGGAAGCTCCCGATCCGTGAGGTGGCGCAAAAACTCGGGATCGCCGAGGAGCACATCGTTCCCTACGGCCACGACAAGGCGAAGATCGAAGCCGGCTTCATCCGCGGCCTGAAGGATCGCCCGGACGGTAAGCTGATCCTCGTCACTGCCGTCAATCCGACGCCAGCTGGCGAAGGGAAGACGACGACCACCGTCGGTCTCGGCGACGGCCTGAACCGCATCGGCAAGCGTGCGGCGGTCTGCATCCGCGAGGCCTCGCTCGGGCCGTGCTTCGGCGTCAAAGGGGGAGCGGCCGGCGGCGGCCATGCCCAGGTCGTGCCGATGGAGGATATGAACCTTCACTTCACCGGCGATTTCCACGCCATCACCGCGGCGCACAACCTGCTCGCCGCTCTGCTCGACAATCACATCTACTGGGGCAACGAGCAGAAGATCGACACGCGCCGCGTCGTCTGGCGGCGCGTCATGGACATGAACGACCGCTCGCTGCGCGAGATCGTCACCTCGCTGGGCGGCGTCGCGAACGGCTACCCCCGTGAATCGGGCTTCGACATCACGGTCGCCTCCGAGGTGATGGCGATTCTCTGCCTCGCGATCGATCTCGCCGACCTCGAAAAGCGGCTTGGCGACATCATCGTCGCCTACCGCTCGGACAAGAGCGCGGTCTTTGCTCGTGACATCAAGGCGGACGGCGCGATGGCCGTCCTCCTCAAGGACGCGATGCAGCCGAATCTCGTGCAGACGCTCGAGAACAATCCGGCCTTCGTGCACGGCGGGCCTTTCGCCAACATCGCGCATGGCTGCAACTCCGTCGTCGCCACGAACACGGCTTTGAAGCTTGCGGACTATGTCGTGACCGAAGCGGGTTTCGGCGCCGATCTCGGCGCTGAGAAATTCTTCGACATCAAGTGCCGGAAGGCCGGCCTTTCGCCCGCCGCCTGCGTCATCGTCGCCACGGTGCGCTCGATGAAGATGAACGGCGGCATCGCCAAGGACGATCTCGGCACCGAGAATGTCGCGGCGGTCACCAAGGGCTGCGCCAATCTGGGCCGGCATATCGAGAATGTCGGCCTGTTCGGCGTGCCCGTTCTCGTCGCGATCAATCATTTCGCCACCGATACCGAAGCCGAGATCGAAGCGGTGAAGGCCTATTGCGCGTCTCTCGGCACCGAAGCCGTCCTCTGCCGGCATTGGGCACAAGGCTCGGCCGGAATCGAGGAACTCGCCGGAAAGGTCGCCGCGCTCGCCGATGGCGGCACCGCGGCGTTCGCGCCGCTCTATGCGGAGGAGATGAGCCTTGCAGACAAGATCGAGACCATCGTCAGGCGCATCTATCGGGGAGCGGCAGTTTCGATGGACCGGAGCGTCGCCGCCCAACTCGCGGATTTCACCGCGAAGGGCTATGGCCACCTGCCGATCTGCATGGCCAAGACCCAATATTCCTTCACCACCGATCCGGCGCTCCGCGGCGCGCCAGAGGGTCATACCGTCCACGTCCGCGAGGTTCGGCTGGCGGCCGGGGCGGGCTTCGTCGTCGTCATCTGCGGGGACGTGATGACCATGCCGGGCCTGCCCCGCAGCCCGTCCTCGGAGCGCATCTTCCTCAACGAGATGGGCCAGATCGAGGGACTGTTCTAGCGAATTTGTCGCCATCTCGAGCCGTATGCGGACCTGCCGCAAGCGTCCTCATTCAATCGAAAGGAGACCAGACTTCACCTCTCGGCGGTTAAGTTCTTTTTGAGTCTTATCGCGTTGACTGCGCGAAGCTCGAAGGTGGATGCCGTGGCGAAACTTGTCAGTCTCTTGATCTCTGCGCGCCGTCAGCGGCTGATCGCACTCGTCATGGGCCTTGCGATCTTCGCGCTACTGCTTTCGGCCACGTCGTTCCTCGCCTTGGGTGAACTGCGCCGTTTCATGGCTGCCGAAAGCCAGGCCGCCCTTGCGCCGTTCGCTCGCATCCGCACCGATCTCGACGAGACCTTCGGGGCGATCGCGGCCGAGGTGACCGCCACTCCCTGCACGGCCGACTTCCTCACGCAGCTGCGCCGCGTCGGGTTCAGGCCCGATGGCTTTAGCGAGTTTTTCTATGCGCCCGGCGGCACCGTCCGGTGCTCGCTGAGCGTGGCGGGACGGCAGAAACCGCTTGCGCTCGGAACGCCGGACATTGCGCCGAGCGCCGTTTCCAACTCCTCGATCTGGGTCGATCGCGGACTGAGCTTCGCGGGGCTGAAAGGGCTCGTCGGGTCCATCGTCCTGCGCGGTGATTTCGCCATCGTCGTTCCGCCGCAGAAACCGTTGATCTCGATGCCGCCATGGCTTCAATACGAGGTGGTCCTGACGGGCAATGACGATCGCTACTGGCACCGCGCCGGCGAGGTTCAGGTTTTCGACGGCTACAAGATCTCTCAGGGACCGAGGGCGCCCACAATCCCGACCACCGTGCGCAGCCTCGCATGCGATGGTTTCCAACGCTACTGCGTCGCAACCGAGGTGATCCCCGCAGCATTTGCAATGGCTGCGCGTACCTACATCCTTGCCGCACTCCTCTTTCTTGCGCTCGCCTCCGCAGGTCTCGCGGTCTGGGGCAAGGCCGCGATCGTTCGTCGCTGGTCGTTCGAGCAGCGCTTCCGCCGCCATCTGGATGCGAGCTCCGTGCTCTGCGTCTACCAGCCGATCATCGCAGTCGGCACCGGCGAGGTCGTCGGCTGCGAGGTGCTGGCGCGTTGGCGCGATGTCGACGACAGCATCGTCTACCCCGACCGCTTCATCCCGGTGGTGGAGCGCTTCGGCTTGACGGAGAAATTCACGCGCCTCGTGGTGGAACGCGCGTTTGCCGAACTATCCGCTTCGATACCGACCGATCGCAGGCTGAAGCTCACCGTCAACATTTTTCCGCGCGACCTCGACAGCGAGCTCCTCGTCGACATTTTCAAGGTATTCGATCCTATCCGCGACCGCGTCGACATCGTCGTCGAGCTCGTCGAAAGCGACGAGATCGCCGTCGACGTCGCACAACGGCAGATCGAGGCGTTGAGGGCTGCCGGCATCAAGACCTACATCGACGACTTCGGAACGGGGTACTCCAACATCCACAACCTCGCTGCCCTCGCCGTGGACGGCGTGAAGCTCGACCGCGCTTTCGCGATGGCGCCCGAAGGCAGCCTGATGGCCCGCATGCTCGGGCATGCCATCGATATGATCCACGCCTCCGGCCGTGCCATCGTCATCGAGGGCGTCGAGACCGCCGAACGGTTGGAGGATCTGAGGCGCGTCGTGCCACCGATCGACTTCGCGCAGGGCTACCACATCTCGCGGCCCCTCGACATCGGGCGGTTCACCGACTTCCTGGCGGCCGAAGAGCCACGCCGGCTGCGCCTCGACCTTGCGGCCTGAGGCCTCTCGGCGAAGACATCGTCAGGGGGCGTCGCCGGCCCGCATCCCTACGGTCGTCTGGAACCCATTGCGCTTTCCGGTGACCCACGCTAACGCTCTTCCCATGGAAAATCGCGCGAACGATAGTCTCTGGTGGCAGGTCTCCCCCTAGGCGGCCGGCTCGCGTATGGACGCGTGTTTCATAGACAAAGGTCGCCCGAGGTTCTTCCCGGCGGCCTTTTTTGTTGGGCGGCCGAAGCACACGGGCGAGTGGTTTCGGGCGAACGGGAGACAGGCAGGCCATGACCCTCGAGACACTCGGCGACGGCGCCGAACGCTTCATCACGGAAGGCGGCGTCGCCATCACCCGCCGCCGGGAAGCCGTGCCCTATGCCGGCGCGATCGAGCCCTACGTCGATCGCCTCGACACCCGGCGCGGAGCGGTTTTCTCGTCCAACTACGAGTATCCCGGCCGCTACACGCGCTGGGACACGGCCATCGTCGATCCGCCCCTGATGATCACCTCCGCCGGCCGCGCCATGGCGATCGAGGCGCTCAACCCGCGCGGCGAAGTCATGCTCGGCTTCGTCGTCTCCGCATTGAAGGACCATGCCGACATCGCCGAGAGCGCGGCGACGGCGACCCGCATCGACCTCACGGTGAAGCTGCCCGACCGGCCCTTCACCGAGGAGGAGCGCTCGCGGATGCCGACGGTCTTTTCGGTCCTGAGGACGATCGTCGCGCTCTTGCGCTCGGACGAGGACGGCGATCTCGGCCTTTACGGCGCCTTCGGCTATGATCTGGCCTTCCAGTTCGACCCCGTGCCGGAAAAGCTCGCGCGCCCGGACGACCGGCGCGACGTCGTGCTCTACCTCCCCGACGAGATCCTCATGGTCGATCACTACGCGGCCAAGGCCTATGTCGACCGCTACGTCTTCGAGAAGGACGGATGCTCGACCGAGGGCCTTCCCGGCGGCGGGCCGGACGCTCCGTTTGCCGCCTCCGCGGCCATCCCGCCGCGCGGCGATCACCGGCCGGGCGAATATGCCGACCTGGTCAAAGCAACCAAGGAGAAGTTCATCCGCGGCGATCTCTTCGAGGTCGTCCCCGGCCAGACCTTCTTCGAGCGCTGCGAGAATGCGCCCTCCGCCGTCTCGCGGCGTCTGAAGGCGATTAACCCATCGCCCTATTCCTTCTTCATCAATCTCGGTGGCAACGAGTTTTTGATCGGGGCGTCCCCGGAAATGTTCGTGCGCGTCAACGGCCGGCGCGTCGAGACCTGCCCGATTTCAGGCACGATCAAGCGCGGCGACGACGCGATCTCGGATTCTGAGCAGATTTTGAAACTCCTGAATTCCAAGAAGGATGAATCCGAGCTCACCATGTGCTCGGACGTCGACCGCAACGACAAGTCTCGCGTCTGCGAGCCGGGCTCCGTGCGCGTGATCGGCCGGCGCCAGATCGAGATGTATTCGCGTCTCATCCACACGGTCGACCACATCGAGGGGCGTCTGCGCGAAGGTATGGACGCGTTCGACGCGTTCCTCTCCCATGCCTGGGCGGTGACAGTGACGGGCGCGCCGAAACTCTGGGCGATGCGCTTCATCGAGGCGAACGAGAAGAGCCCGCGTGCCTGGTACGGCGGGGCCGTCGGCATGATCCACTTCAACGGCGACATGAACACCGGGCTGACGCTGCGCACCATCCGCCTCAAGGACGGCATCGCCGAGGTGCGCGCCGGCGCAACGCTCCTCTATGATTCCAATCCGGAGGAGGAGGAGGCCGAGACCGAGCTCAAGGCCTCCGCGCTCATTTCCGCGATCCGGGAGGCCGGAAAGCCGAATGCCGGTGTCGGCGAACGGGCCGGGGCAAGGGTTGGGGAGGGGCTGTCCATTCTCCTCGTCGACCACGAGGATTCCTTCGTCCACACGCTCGCCAACTATTTCCGCCAGACCGGCGCCGCCGTCACGACCGTGCGCACCCCCGTTCCTCAGGCGATCTTCGACAGCGTCGCGCCGGACCTCGTCGTCTTGTCGCCGGGGCCGGGCAACCCAACGGACTTCGATTGCAAGGGCACGATCGCGTCGGCGCGCGCGCGCAAGCTGCCGATCTTCGGCGTCTGCCTCGGCCTGCAGGCACTCGCCGAGGCTTATGGCGGCACGCTCCGCACCCTGCACGTCCCCGTCCACGGCAAGCCGTCGCGCATCCGCGTCTCGAAGCCCGGCATCATCTTCTCCGGCTTGCCGAACGAGGTGACTGTCGGGCGCTACCATTCTATCTTCGCCGATCCGGTACGCCTGCCGAAGGAGTTCGAGGTGACGGCCGAAACCGAGGACGGCGTCGTCATGGCTTTCGAGCACCGCTCCGAACCGATCGCCGCCGTGCAGTTTCATCCCGAGAGCATCATGAGTCTCGGCGGCGGGGCCGGCATGCGGATGATCGAGAACATCGTCGCTCACCTGCCGCGTCGCGCGCGCGTCAAAGCGGCCTGACGCCAGGGTGCCAGCCGCCGATACGCACACGATGAACCGCATCGCGATGGCGTCCATCGCCATCGCCTTCGCAGTCATGGGCATCAAGTACGTAGCCTACGCCGTCACGGGCTCGGCGGCGCTCCTGTCGGACGCGCTGGAGTCTGTCGTCAACGTCGTCGCCGCCTTCGTCGCCCTGTGGGCGATCCGCGTCGCGCAGAAGCCGGCGGACAAGGACCATCCGTTCGGCCATCACAAGGCGGAGTATTTCTCGGCCGTGGTCGAGGGCGTCCTCATCGTCGTCGCAGCCCTCCTCATCTTCCGCGAGGCATGGCTCGCCTACGAGGTGCCGCGGGCGCTTGAAGAGCCTGGCCTTGGGATCGCGGTCAACTCCATCGCGACGCTGATCAACCTCCTCTGGGCGCTCTTCCTCATCCGCCAGTCGCGGATGCGCCGCTCCCCCGCGCTCGGCGCCGACGGGCGGCACCTGATGTCGGACGTCGTCACCTCCGTCGGCGTCATCGCCGGTCTCGGCATCGCGACGGCCACCGGCTGGCTGGTGCTCGACCCGATCATGGCCGCGCTCGTCGCCGCCAACATCCTGCGCGAGGGGTTCCACGTCGTCACCGCCTCGCTCTCCGGCCTCATGGACCGCGCGATGGAGCCCGCGGAGGAGGCGCGCGTGCGCCAGCTCATCTCCGAACATGCCGACGGCGCGCTCGAGGTCCACGACCTCAAGACCCGTATCGCCGGCCCGGCGCTCTTCATCGAGTTCCACATGGTCGTGCCGGAGGCCATGACGGTCGGCGCCGCCCACGACATCTGCGACCGCATCGAAGCGGCGCTGACGGCGGACTTCGACCATGCGACGGTGCAGATCCACGTCGAGCCGGAGGGCGAGATCCAGGAGACGGGGGTGAGGGTGGTGTGAGCGGCATGCTGCCATGCCTCACAGCCGGATCATCATTGCCTCATGCTCGATATGATGAACCGGAGCGGAGCTCACCGCAGAGGCGACGTGGCGGGAGATCCGCTCACTCCATGTCGTGCGGACGTCCGTGAAACGCTCGATCGTCGTCTTCAGCGTCTGCGCATCGAGATGCGAGACGTCCGCGCTGTAGCAGAGAGCGATCTGAGCGCTGCGCTCGTCGATGGCCAGGACCGTCCCGTTCGTCTCCAAACCAAGAAAGTTCGCCGTCAGCAGCATTTTCATCAGCGAAGCGTCGACAGCCCCATGAACGGGCGCAAGATGGGATACGAGATAAAGTCTTCCGTTGCCTTCGGACGCCTCGATGCGAATGACGGCGCCCTCGGTGTCGACAAGGAGACACACCCCGTCCTCGTCGAGCGCAAAACCGCCGCCATCGGCGGGAGAAAGTTCTCGCAGCCAGTGATTGATCGTCGCGTGATGGCTCATTCGGGTCGGCTCCTTCCGTGACAGGCTATCGTTCCGCAGTTCGCCGCTCTATCCGGCACGGCTGCGTTCGACATCTCGTCCGATGGATCAATTCGGGCGAAGCAGGGTGGCGGCTGTCCGTTTCGTCACGTCCTCGCGGTCGAGCTGCATCGCGTAGCTGCCACTCACGTTCGCGACGACGACGGATGGAATGCCTAGAGCCTGCGAAAAGCCGGGCATGCCGTCGTTGAGCCCGAGATGGGTATTGTTGTGTGCAGCGCCGGCAAGGATGACGTATTTCTCGCCGGGCTGGAGGTTAGC
>JACMIV010000011.1 GCA_014380965.1 Rhizobiaceae bacterium
TCTACTTCGTCATCCCCGCGCACAGCGCGAGGATGACGAAGCGGATGTTTCATCCCCTCGAAGCGAGGCCCGGCTCGCCGCGCCCGCAGGCGCCGCACTGTTACTCCGTCCCGTTTGCGGTCACCTCGAGCTGAAGCACCGTCGGCAGGGTCTGCGGCGCGCCCATGGCGGCGCCGATGATCTGCGTGGCGGCGACCGGCGCGTCCGGGTCGATCGAAACGGAGAGCGACTTTGGGTCCTTGAGGAAGGTCTCGACTGCGCTCGTCACCTGTGCCTGGAACTCCGGGTTCTGCAGCGAGGCGAGCACCATCGGCATCATGCCGGTGAGGCCCGCGACGAGCTCGTCGCGCGTTTGGCCCTGCTGCTTGGCGTAGTAGTCGAGGAGCTTGGGGGTGAGTGAGGCGTCGGTGAAGTCGATCGAGAGCGAGGCGACCGAGAGCTGCGAGACGAGGCCGATGATCGCCATGCCCGAGGACTGCGCGGCGTCGGGATTGGCGGCCATCTGCTCCTGGATCTCGGCGAGCGACTTGGCGAAGGCGGGCGTATAGCCGTTGATCTGGTAGTCGATGCTGAAATCGCCGGCGTTCTCCACCGAAATGGCGAGCGGGTCGAGCACGAGCTCGCCCGATTGCGGGTTCCACGTCATCTCCATGGAGCCCGTGCCCGACAGCTGGGGATAGCCGATCTCCTGCATCGCCTTCGTCGTCTCGTCCGCCGGCAGCGCGGCGAAGTCGACGGCAAAGTCTCCCATGTTGAAGGTCGACGCGATCGTGCCGCTGCCGGAGGCGACGGAATTGGTGAACTCGGTGCCGGAGAGGCTGAAGATGTCCTTGCCGCCTTCCGAGACGGAAACGCTCTCGACGGCCGCCTTGTCGAAGAAGAACTGCGTCTCGCCCGGCAGCGTCGAGGCTCCTTGGCTGCCAGCGATCTGCAGGCCTTCGAGCACCATTCCGGTGACGTTCGCCTGCTTGCCGTCCTCGGTCTTCGAAAAATCCTCGAAGGGAACGGTGGCGACCCGCCAGCCTTCCGCGTTCGAGCCGGTCACTGTCTCGAAGGTGAGGTCTCCGACCTCTGCGGTGTCGGGGGCGGTTCCGAGCGTCACGCCCGTGAGGACGACATTCTCGCCTTCGGCCTCTGCCGCGGTGAAAGCCATCGGGACGCCGCTCTTGGCCGCGATCTCCTTCAGCCGGTCGCCGAAGGCCTGCGCGTCTGCGGCTTGCGCTGCCGAGGAGCCGAAGAGAACGAGCGCCAGCCCGGCGACGATCCGATGTGAAGTGGTTGCGGTCATGGATGAACCTTTCGCGTGAGTGCCGAAGCGCTTGGGAATTTGGCGGAGACGCGCAAACGGATGAATGCGACCGCCAGCCGGACCCTTGCAGACGAAAGTGGAATGCGGGGACAGTGTGGCAAGGTCACGTCCGCGCCGGGCGCAGCCAATCGCGTCTTCGCCGGCAGTGGAAGCTCCGCTAAAAAGGATTGGGGGTAATCCATGTTCCGGTCTTGTTCCCGGCTTAGCTCTGACCTAAGGGGAGACCATGAGCAAGACTGCGGATCCGCCGGGCGGCGGAGGAGACATTGAGCCGGTCGATCTGAAGGTCGCTCTCGAGGAGCGCTACCTCGCCTATGCCCTGTCGACCATCATGGGCCGGGCCCTGCCGGACGTGCGGGACGGGCTGAAGCCGGTGCATCGGCGCATCGTCCACGCCATGCGCGTGCTGCGCCTCGATCCGGGCCAAGCCTACAAGAAATCCGCCCGCATCGTCGGCGACGTGATGGGCAAGTTCCATCCGCACGGCGATGCCTCGATCTACGACGCGCTGGTGCGCCTCTCCCAGGACTTCGCGATCCGCTATCCGCTGATCGACGGCCAGGGCAATTTCGGCAATGTCGACGGCGATTCGGCCGCGGCCAAGCGCTACACCGAAGCGCGGATGACCGACGTCGCGATGCTTCTCCTGCGCGGCATCGACGAGAACGCGGTCGACTTCCGCCCGACCTACAACGAGGAGGACGAGGAGCCGATCGTCCTTCCCGGCGCCTTCCCGAATCTCCTCGCCAACGGCTCGTCCGGCATCGCGGTCGGCATGGCGACTTCGATCCCGCCGCACAACGCGGCCGAGCTCTGCGAAGCCGCGCTCATGCTGATCGCCGATCCGGAGGCCGGGCTCGATCAGCTCCTGAAGGCGGTGCAGGGGCCGGACTTTCCGACGGGCGGCATCATCGTCGATTCGCACGATCACATCAGGGAAGCCTATGCGACGGGCCGCGGCTCGTTTCGCGTCAGGGCGCGCTGGGTGAAGGAGGACCAGGGCAGGGGTTCCTACGCCGTCGTTGTCACCGAGATTCCCTACGGCGTTCAGAAGTCGCGATTGATCGAGAAGATCGCCGACCTGCTCTTTGCGAAGAAACTGCCGCTGCTCGCCGACGTGCGCGACGAATCGGCCGAGGACGTGCGGGTCGTCTTCGAGCCGAAGAGCCGGACGGTCGACGCCGAACTCCTCATGGAATCGCTGTTTCGGCTGACCGATCTCGAGACCCGCATTCCGCTCAACATGAACGTCCTCTCCGGCGGCAAGGTGCCGCGGGTGATGACGCTGAAGGAAGTGCTCGCCGAATGGCTCGCCCATCAGCGCGAGGTGCTGGTGCGCCGCGCGCGCTTCCGGCTCGACCAGATCGAGCGTCGGCTCGAAGTTCTGTCGGGCTACCTCATCGCCTTCCTCAATCTCGACGAGGTGATCCGCATCATCCGGACGGAGGACGAGCCGAAACCCGTCCTGGTCGAGACCTTCACGCTGACCGAGGTGCAGGCCGAGGCGATCCTCAACATGCGCCTTCGCTCGCTGCGAAAGCTCGAGGAGTTCGAACTGAAGCGTGAATTCGACACGCTGTCCGACGAGAAGGCCGACAAGGAGGCGCTTCTCGCCTCCAACGCGAAGCAGTGGGCCGGCATCGCCGCCGAGGTGCGCGAGGTCGCCAAGGCATTCTCGAAGAAGACCAAGCTCGGCAAGCGGCGCACGACCTTCGCAAACCCGCCGGCGCGCAATCTGGACGACCTCAACGTCGCGCTCATCGAGCGCGAGCCGGTGACGGTGGTCCTGTCGAGGAAGGGGTTCCTGCGCTCGCTCCGCGGCCATGTCGCCGATCTCGGAAGTCTGGCCTTCAAGGAGGGGGACGGACTGAAGCTTGCCTTCCCCGCGATGACGACCGACAAGATCCTGTTCCTGTCGACGGACGGGCGCGCCTTCACGATGAGCGCGGACAAGCTCGCCGGCGGGAGGGGGCAGGGCGAACCGATCCGGCTGGCCTTCGAACTCGAGGACGCCGCCGACATCGCGCTCGGCTTCGTCGCGGTGCCGACCCGCAGGCGTCTCCTCGCCTCCTCGGACGGCAACGGCTTCCTCGTCTCGGAAGGCGAGATGCTGTCCGCGACGCGCAAGGGCAAGCAGCTCATGAACCTGTCGCCCGGCGCGGTGCTGAAGATGGCAGTCCCGGCAGACGGCGACACGGTCGCGGTCGTCGGCGACAATCGTAAGATGGTGGTCTTTCCGCTGATCCAGGTTCCGGAAATGACCCGCGGCAAGGGCGTGCGTCTCCAGCGCTACAAGGACGGCGGTCTTGCCGACCTCAAGATCTTTTCGATCGCGGACGGTCTCTCCTGGCAGGGCTCCGGCGGGCGATCCTTCGTGCGCTCCGCCGATGACCTCTTCGAATGGCGTTCCGACCGTGGCCTTGCGGGCCGGATGGTACCGAACGGCTTTCCGAAATCGAACCGTTTCACCTGAAGACTGACATCGCGACCAAACGACGCGGGCCATGATACGTTCGAGGGACGTCGCGCGGATTGCGGCCCGGAAACGTGGTGAATGCGACGGAAACCCCTTTTCCGGAAGGAACAGATGCTTCGCTCGACTGAGAATGCCTTCGGCGCGCAAGCTCAGTGCGCCACGATCGAGGAAGCTTCTCAGGATGACCAAGATCCGCATCTCCGATCCACCGCCGGAGCGTGAAACGCTCCAGGGCGGCGTCCGGCCCTGGCTCCGCTACGCCGGCATCGTCGCCGTAGCGATTCTGGCGGGCTCCGTGACGATCGTGCTTTACTACGGTTTCGACGCCTTCCAGGTGATCCGCTCGGCGGTGCTCGCCCCTTTCTGGTGATGGCGAGTGGCGATCATCCGCGGCAGGGACCGGTTTTCCTCGCTCAGCCGCGTCGGCCGACGACGAGGTCGCGCTCGATGTTCGCCTCCGCGCCGAGGCGCATCTTGTAGACCTGATAGTTCTCCATGACGCGCTGGACGTAGTTTCGCGTCTCGGTGAACGGGATGCGCTCGACCCAGTCCACCACCTCGTCGATCGACTTGCCGCGCGGATCCCCGAAGCGCTCCACCCATTCGCGGGCCCTTCGGGGACCGGCATTGTAGGCGATGAAGGTCAGGACGTAGGAGCCGGAGAAACTGTCGATCTGCTCGCCGAGGAAGCGCGCGCCAAGCGTCGCGTTGTAGCCGGGATCGGAGGTGAGCCTTGCGAGCGAGTAGCCCATGCCGGCCTTCGCGGCGACGGACTTAGCCGTTCCGGGCATCAACTGGAGGAGGCCGAGGGCGCCTGCGGGCGACTTTGCGCGCGGGTTGAACTCGCTCTCCTGCCGCGCGATGGCATAGGCGAGCGCCTTGCCGGAGGCGGAGATGTTGGCCGAGACCGGAATGACGCCGATCGGGAAGGCCAGCGCCGCAGCGTCGACGCCGCGCACGTTGGCGGCCTTGCCGACCTTCAGCGCGAGGTAGTGGTCGCCGCGCCGCTCGGCCATGACGGCGAGCATCGCGACTTCGCCGGGGCTCGTCAGCTCGTCCGCGAGTGCCCGGTAGAGGATGTCGGCGCGGCTTTCGAGGCCGATGTCCTCGAGACGCTTGATCGCCCGGACCGCCTCGCGGCCCTCGAAGCGCTGCCGTTCGGCGGCGGAAGGGCGGGGATAGGCGACGTCGGCCGAACGCGCGCCGATCTTGGCGGCGGCAAGCTGGCCGTAATAGGTCGTCGGATAGGCCGCCGCCCGCCCATAATATTGCCCGGCCCGGCCCGAGCGAGAGACTTCCGCCGTCCGCCCGAGCCAGTAATAGGCCCGCGACTGCGACAGCGGCCTCTCGGAAACCTCTGCGATTCGCGCGAAATGCTGACCGGCGGCACGCGTGTCGCCAAGGAAGGAGAGGGCGATCCAGCCGGCGTGGAACTCGGCTTCCGCCGCATCCGGTGCGCTTTCGGCCGCGTGAGCGCTGGCGACGCGGTAGGCGTCCTTGTGGCGGCCGAGGTCGAGGAGATCGCGCGCGACGATGCGGCGCTCGTTCCACCAGGCGTCGGGATCGACGAGGCTCTCCGCGTCGCGCGGCGCCTTGAGGAGGAAGGCTGCGGACTCCGCCACCTTTCCGCGCTTTCGCAGGTGCTCGACCATGGCGAAGATGTAGCCGGGATCGGAATGCTGCGAGGCGGGCACGTTGGCGAGGAGCTTTCCGGCTGACGCATCGCCCTTGATCGCGGCGGACCAGGCGGCGTAGAGGCGCTCGGAATTTGCCAGCGTCTTCATCCGCGCGGCATCGGCAACGCGCTCGCGGTAGAGCAGCATGTCCATGCGGCGCTTATGGTCGGCCTTCGTCAGGATCGGTGCGAACTGCGACAGGATCGCCTGCTCCAGCGAGCGATCGAGCGTCTCTGTGTGCCACACCTCGGCGACGACGCGCTTGGCCTTGCCGGCCTCGCCGATCGCCATCAGCGCCCGCGCCAGCGCCATGCCGCCCTCCGGCGTTTCCGGACGGCTGCCGGAAAAGGCGTTGACGACTTCGCTGGGCGAGAGGCCTTCGCGATAGAGGGCGCGTTCGGAATTGGCGCGCAACGTCTTCATGCCGGGCCAGTCCTGAAGTTCGGCCGAGGCGTTTGCGATCTCATAGGCGGGAACGCCCGCGCCGCCCTTCAGCGCGATGGCCCAGGTCAGGATCTGCCGGTCGAGCGAGCCGCGACGAAGCCCCTCGCGAATGGCGCGGGCCTTGCCCATGTCTCCCGCGGAGACCGCCTTCAGTGCTCCCGTGAGTTCGCCAGCCACGGCCCGAACGTTTGCCGGGCGCGCGGAAATCGATGAGATCGACGCGGTGAAGGCGCTGGCGCTGGCGTCGACCTCGGACGGTGCCGGGCGGGGCGCAACCGGATTTGCGGCGAGCGGTCGGTTGGCGACAGGCGGCGTGCCGAA
>JACMIV010000155.1 GCA_014380965.1 Rhizobiaceae bacterium
ACGCCGAGCGATACCGCGCGGTCGAGGATCGCGCCGACCGCGGCGATGTCGCGGATCCGGACCGTCAGCGTATTGCGAACCTCGTAGCCGATGAGCGTGGGCGGCTGCTGGTTACCGTTTGAGGACGTGTCGTAGCGGTATTGCGGGGCGATCTGAAAGCCCGACGTCTGCAGATCGCGCGCCTCGACGCCGAGCGTCTTCATCGCTCCGACCACCTCCGCCATCGCCGCGTTCGCACCATCGAGCGCCGCGCGCGCGGTGGCGGAGGTGCGAAGCACGGTGAGGCTGGTCGTCGCGATGTCCGGGGTGCCGCTCGCCTCGCCGACACCCGTCACGATGATCTGGCGCGGTTCCCCTGCCCGCACTTCCTGCGCCTCCGCAGCGGAAACGAAGGCCGGACCGGCCAGCGGAGAACACCCGAAAACGACGAAGGGCGCTGCGAAACGGAAGAGAGCGTGTCGGCAGATCATGCCACGGAACTCCGAGAGTTGGAACGCTTTCCCCGTCCCATACGATTGTGGCCAAACGCCAATGCCACCTCTGCATCCCACAATGAAAATACCCCGGCTCAATCTCCGCATCGGCCCGACCTACCTTGAGACGAGCGTAAAGGTGCGGTAGCGGTGGGACGGCGGGCCTGTAGCTCAATGGTTAGAGCCGGCGGCTCATAACCGCTTGGTTGGGGGTTCGAGTCCCTCCGGGCCTACCAGAAAACCTGTAAGTCTCTGCAAGCGCTTAAGATTCGTCACCATCCGGACTCGACAGAGCCCGGAGAGCATAACAAAATGCATAACATGGACGACGATTCGATGCCTCTGCCCAACCATGTCACGTGCCGCGATGGCGTCTATCAGTACGTTCGGCGCGTCACGGACGATGTCGCAGACGCCTTCGCAAAAAGCCGAATCTAGCTCTCGCAGAGAACGAGACTTCCCAGCGAGGCGCGCCTGCGTGCCGCAAAGTTCGATGAAGATTTCGAACGGCAGTTTGCCGACGCACGACGAGGCAAGGGCATCTCATTCGAGATCATGCCCACGGCCGGATGGACCTGGAACGACTGGAGCACGGTCGTCTCCTGGCTGAAGGCTCATTGGCTTCATGAGGGCCGCGTCGCAAGGCTCGGCGACATCAAGGGTGCTCACTTTTCTCCCGACTACCGCGGAAGAGCAGCATGGCTGCCGGATAAGAGGCTGCGAGAGCAGCTCGACTTGCGTGAGCTTCTTTCGAACAAGGACGTCACGGGATATGCGGCCGATCGAGGTGCGCTCCTCGCTCGCAATCTTGACAACATCGGCGTCTTGCCGCCAAGCGCTGACCCTTATCGAACCGAGTTCATGGCGGCCTGCCTCAAAGCCGAAATCGAGTCTCTCGAGATCGTCTTCAAACGAGAAGGTGGCGAACAGATCGACCATCCTCACCCCGACACGATCGAGGGTCGCTGGACCGCGTCCAAGGTCATGCCGCCATCAGGCTCGTCGGCTATGCCAATAGCCGATCCATCGATGCTCGACTGACGCTGGCCGCCCTCAGCGTGGCCATGGAGGGCCGCAAACCGCCGCCAGGCTGCCTTCACCACTCCGACAGAGGGTCGCAATACGCGGCCGGGGGCCTATCGCAAGCTTCTTTCCGATCATGGCCTCGTAGGCTCGATGGGACGGCACGGCAACCCGTATGACAACGCCAAGGCGGAGAGCTTCATGAAGACGTCGAAGGTCGAAGCCGTCTACCCGATGGCGTTCGAGACGATCCATGACGTCGCCGAGCACCTTCCACGGTTCATCGACGAGATCTACAACAAGCGAAGGCTCCATTCAGCCCTCGGCTCCGTCAGCCCTATACAGTCCGAGGACAAACACGCCCGTCAGACGGTCAAAGAAGTCGCCTGATCCTGTCCAGCCCGAGGGGCCCACTCCAAAACTCCACGGCACGAACCCGATCGAGAGGCTGAACGGCGAGATCAAGCGGCGCACCGATGTCGTCGGCATCTTCCCGAACGACGAAGCCATCCAACGTCTCGTCGGCGCCCTGCTGCTCGAGCAGAACGACGAGTGGGCCGTGCAGAGGGCTCGATACATGACGCTGGAATCCGTCGCCCCTTGAGCGGTGATGCTCTGATCAGCCTGCCAGCCTTGGCACGATGATCAGCCCGGCCTCGCTGGAAACTGCGGTGAGACGCCGTCAGCTACACCACGCCTCGGGACACGATCCGTGCCGCCAACCGAATGCAAAACTATTTCGCCAATTCAGGCTATGGCGAACCTGAACTCATCCCGCTCTAGAAGATCGAACTCGATTTGCGGCGAGGCCCGGCAAGCGGGGAATGTTCGTCCTTCGAAACGCCTGAACATAGAAATATACAAACTCGATGGACATAATATTCTATGCGAAGGTGTCTCATCGCCGGATTGGCGATGCGCGGCTTAAGCCCTTTGGCCCGGTCGGGCGTCGCGGAACTCGGCTCCTCAACCGGATGGATTGCCACGATGTTCACCAGACGCAGCTTTCTTGCTCTCACCGGCTCCGCGCTGGCGATCCCAGCCATCGGCAGCCGCTTCGCGCTTGCGCAGGAAAAGCCTGCCGAGATCGCCCTCGATTATGCCTATTACAATCCGGTGAGCCTCCTGTTGAAGGAAAAGGGCTGGCTGGAAGAGGAATTTGCGGGCGACGGCGTGCCGGTGCGCTGGGTGCTCAGCCTAGGCTCGAACAAGGCGCTCGAATATCTGCGCGGGTCGTCGCTGGCCTTCGGGTCGACCGCCGGGTCGGCCGCCCTCGTCGCCAGAGCGGGCGGTCTCAAGGTGAAGTCCGTCTACGTCTATTCCAAGCCGGAATGGACGGCCCTCGTGACGGGCAAGGACGGCCCGATCGCCACGGTAGCCGACCTTGCCGGCAAGTCCGTCGCCGTGACGCGCGGCACAGATCCGCACATCTTCCTTCTGCGCTCGCTGGACGAAGCGGGGCTTTCGGAGAAGGACATCAATCCCGTTCTCCTCCAGCATCCGGACGGCTATGCCGCGCTCGCCAGCGGGCAAGTCGATGCCTGGGCAGGTCTCGATCCGCACATGGCGAAAGCAGAAGTCGAAATCGGGGCGAAGCTCTTCCACCGCAATCCATCCTTCAACACTTATGGCGTCCTCAACGTGTCGGCGGACTTCGCGACCGCCCATCCTGAATCCGTCCGGCGCGTCATCGCCGTGTATGAGCGCGCGCGGGCCTATGCCATCGCCAATCCGGCGGAGCTGCAGGCGGCGCTGGTGAAAGAGGCGAAGATCGCCGAGCCCGTCGCTGCGATCCAGCTCGGCGAGCGCACGGACCTCTCCAATCCCGCGCTCGGCGACGAACACCGCCAGACCTTCCAGGCGACCGGCGACGTGCTTCGCAAGATCGGCGTCATCAAGGACGACGTCGATGTCGCGGCGCTGGTCGACGGCTATGTCGATGCGTCCTACCTCGGAGCGCAGGCGGGTTGACGTGCACGCCGGATACGGCCCGCGGGAAGCGCGCGCCATGAGCGTCACCGAGCGTGCGGGGATTTTCGCGGAGGCGGCAGATGCCGCCGCTGTGCCCCGCAAGCGTCGATCTGCGCTCCTCGACGTCCGTGGCCTCGCCTTGCCCGTCGTACTCGTCGTGGCGTGGCAGGTGCTGTCCCAGATCGGCGTGTTCGATCCGCAGACCGTGCCGTCTCCGGCCTCCGTGATGGAAGAACTTTCCGATCTCGCTGCTCGCGGTGAACTCGCCGGGCATATTCTCACGACCGCCTGGCGCGTCGCCTTCGGCTTCGCCGCCGGAACCTTGGCAGCGACCCTGCTCGGCGCGCTGACCGGCTATTCGTCGACCGTCCGGGCCTATCTCGATCCGACGCTCCAGGCGCTGAAGGCGGTGCCGTCGCTCGCTTGGGTGCCGCTGTTCATCCTGTGGTTCGGCATCTTCGAGGCCTCGAAGATCACGCTGATCGCGGTCGGGGTGTTCTTTCCCGTCTACCTCAACCTCATGACCGGCATCCGCGCGACGGACCGCAAGCTCGTCGAGGTCGGCCGGATCAATGGGCTCGGCCGTCTCGACATGGTCTGCCGGATCCTGATCCCGTCGACGCTGCCGAGCTATTTCACGGGGCTGCGCTCGGGGCTCGCGCTCGGCTGGATGTTCGTCATCGCCGCTGAGCTTATGGGCGCCAACCAGGGCCTCGGCTTCCTGATGCTCGACGGGCAGATGACCGGCCGCCCGGCCGTCATCGTCGGCTCGCTCATCCTCTTCGCCATCGCCGGCAAGCTGACGGATGCGGCCCTCGTCGCCATCGGCCGGCGTGTCCTCTCCTGGCAGGACGATTTCGGCGGCACTCAGGACAGGGAGGCGCGCTGATGCTGTCGATCTCCCAGCTCTCGAAGCATTTCGACGACGCGCAAGGCGTTTCGCACACGGCCCTCGAGGCGATCGACGTCGTGGTCGGCGACCATGATTTCGTCAGCCTCGTCGGGACCTCCGGCTGCGGAAAATCCACCCTGCTCCGGATCGTGTCGGGCCTCGAAGCGCCGACGTCCGGAACGGTGGACCTCGGCGGCAACCGCGTCCTCGAGCCGACGCCCGACGTCGCAATGGTGTTCCAGGAGCCGCGGCTGATGCCCTGGCTCACGGTCACGGAGAATGTTCGCCTCGCGGTCATCGGTCTTGCCAAAGCCGAGCAGGACGCGCGGATCGAGGATGCCTTGTCGCAGGTCGGGCTGTCCGACTTCGCGACGGCGCTGCCGCGCCAGCTCTCCGGCGGCATGGCGCAGCGCGTCGCCATCGCGCGGGCGCTCGTGCGCAAGCCGAAGGTGCTCCTTCTCGACGAGCCCTTCAGCGCGCTCGACAGTTTCACACGGGCAAAGCTCCAGGACCACATCCTCGACATCTATGCCCGCTCGCGCTTCACAGTCATCCTCGTCACGCACGACGTCGAGGAGGCGGTGACGCTGTCGGACCGAGTGCTCGTTATGCGCGGCCATCCCGGCCGGATCGAACGCGACGTCGCCATCGACCTGCCCCGTCCGCGCCGCCGAACGGCGGCCGAGGTCCAGGCGATCAAGGAAGAGATCATCGCGGCATTGAAGCTCGCCTGAGACAGGACGAGGCCTCGGACATCGGGACGGCGCACTGGATACGGGTCGGGGCACCAATCCACTCAATCAGTACACAAAAATAGTAGATTATTCCTGTCTCCCGGTCATGCCGCCTTGTAAGGTCTGATCGTCAGCCTCAAAGGCCGGCTCGTTCGAACCCTGCGGCGTCGAGCCGCTTGCGTCGGTGAAGGGTGCCAAGATGACGTCATCGCCGTCCGACACGATCGCGCTGAAGCTCCGCGGTCTTTCCAAGACCTACGGTCCGACACGGGCGCTCGACCATGTCGATCTCGACCTTGCAAGCGGCGAGGTCGTCGCGCTGATGGGGGCGAACGGCGCGGGCAAGTCGACGCTTGTGAAGATCCTGTGCGGTCTCCAGCCGGCGGATGCGGGGACGATCGAGATCGCAGAAAAGCCGGCCGTTCTTGCCTCTCCCGCCGACGCGGAGGCGGCGGGCATCGTCGCCGTGCATCAGTCCATCGCCGATGTCGGCGTTCCGACCCTCAGCGTCGCCGACAACCTGCTGCTCGATCTCTTCTGCTCCGGCCGTTCGCCACTGATCCTGACGGCAGCCGGGGTAAGGCGCGCCGCGCATGAGCGGGCCGATCGCATCGGCCTCGATGTGGATCTGACGGCCAAGCTCTCCGACATCTCGCTGGCCGAACGGCAGCTCGTCGCCATCGCGCGCGCCGTCGCGCACCGGCCGCGGGTTCTGCTGCTGGACGAGCCGACGGCAAGCCTTTCCTCATCCGAGGCCGAGCGTCTTTTCGCCGTCGTCGAGGGGTTGAAGCGGAGCGGCGTCGCCATCGTCTACATCTCCCACAAGACGGCGGACCTGAAGCGTCTCGCCGACCGCACGCTGGTCCTGCGCGACGGGCAGATCGCCGGCGCCTTCGCGAGGCCTGTCGATTTCGATGCGGCGATCCGAGTGATGGTCGGTCACGATGTCCAAAGGGGGACCCGCAGCGGGGTCGCCGGCGATGCCCCGGTCGTCCTCGCTCTGAAGGGCGTGCGCCTGCGCCGTTCCGATGACCGTTTCGATCTCGAGGTCCGTCGCGGCGAGATCGTCGCGGTCACCGGCCCGGTCGGCTCCGGGAAGACCTCGCTTGCCGGGTCCATCTTCGGGCTCTGGCCCTTCGCGGACGGCAGCGTCCATCTCGACGGGCGGCCATGGACGCCCAGGAATCCCGCGGCCTCCATCGCGGCGGGCGTCTTCTATGCGGGCGAAGACCGCTGGCGGACATCGTTTTTCCCGTCCTCGGTGCCCTTCGCCACGATCGCCGGGACCATCGGCTTTCCCTTCCTGAAACGCTGGTCGACGGCCGGGCTCGTGCCCGAGCGCCGCGAGCGGATCGCTGCAGCGGCCGCGATCCGCGACTTCGGAATCAAGGCGCGGGGACCGGAAGCGCGTCTCTCGTCGCTGTCGGGCGGCAACCAGCAGAAGGTGGTGCTGGCCCGCTAACATGCCGAACCCTCGCGTCTCCTCCTCCTAGACGAGCCCTTCCAGGGCGTCGACATCGGCGCGCGCGACGACATCATCACGGCGATCCGCGAGAGGGCCGGCGAGCGCGCCACCCTCGTCTTCGTCAATGATTACGAGGAGGCGCTTGAGATCGGCGACCGCATCCTCGTGATGGAAGACGGCGCGCTCCGGCCGGACGCTGCTTCGTCCTTGGACGGGTCGCCGGCGGACGATCGCCCGGCCGCCCTGTTCCAGCCATCCGCTCACCACGAAACCGATCGGGTCCCCTCATGAGTTCGCTCGCCTCCTCCTCCGCCGACCGGGCGAAGCCCTGGTCGAAGCCGCGCCTTTCCTTTCGCGACGTCGCGATCAAGGGCGGCATCTTCATTCTCCTCGCCGTGCTGATCGCCGCCTTCCAATACAACGAGCCGGCCTTCCTGCGCGTCGCGAACATCTTCTCGATCCTGCAGGGCGTCGCGATCGTCGCGCTGCTCGGCATCGGGGTCACGGTGAGCTGCGCGGTGGGCGGCTTCGACCTTTCTGTCGGGGCGCTGGCGGCGCTGACGCAGATGGCCGCCGCCTACATCCTCATCGTCCTCGGTGGCTCGGCCTACGAGGCCGTGGCCGGGGCGCTCGCCATCGGCGTCCTCGTCGGGCTGCTCAATGGTCTTCTGATCGTGGGATTGAGGGTGCCGGATCTTCTGGCGACGCTCGGAACGCTCTTTCTCCTCGCCGGTGCGCAGCTCATCCCGACCGGCGGGCGCTCGATCGCGCCGGGCATGGCGCTACTCGACGGCAGCTCGGCGACGGGTGTCTTCACCGAAGGCTTCCTCGCGCTCGGGCGATACCGGGTCGGCGGCGTCGTGCCGGTGCCGGTGATCATCCTCGCCGTCGTCGCCCTCGCATTCTGGTTTCTGATGGAGCGCACGCGCTGGGGCCGCGTCTTCTACGCCGTCGGCGGCTCGGAGACCGCCGCCCATCTCGCCGGCGCGCCGACGAAGCTCTACCGCGTTTCGGCCTATGTCATCTCCTCCACCATCGCCTCGCTCGGCGGCATTCTCCTGGCCGCGCGCATCGGGCGCGGGGACGTGTCGGCCGGCAACTCCTTGATGCTCGACGCCGTCGCCGCCTCGCTGATCGGCTACGCGGTGCTCGGCGCCAACCGGCCGAACGTCTTCGGCACGGTCGTCGGCGCCGTTTTCGTCGGCGTCCTCCTCAACGGCCTCACCATGCTGAACGCGCCCTACTACCTCCAGGACTTCGTCAAGGGCGCGGTCCTCATCGGAGCGCTTGCCGTCACCTTCGGCCTGTCGCGCCGAAGCGCCTGACCTTCCCGTCCCGCATCCCCTCCCAACCCGAACGAAAGGGCCCTGCCATGAAACGCCGCTCTCTTCTCAGCCTCTCCGCCGCCGCGCTGCTCCTCGGCTCGGCCCTCGGGGGCGCCGTCTTCTCCGTCGCTCCGGCCGAGGCCGCAGGCATCCCGGGCGCCCCGGCGCCCTTCGACCAGGGCGGCGTCAAGCTCGCGCTCATCGTCTATCTTTCGGGCGGCGACTACTACCAGAACTACGAGGCCGGCGTGAAACGCCAGGCCGACGCGCTCGGCATCGAGCTGCGCTCCTTCCAAGGCCGGCAGAAGCCCGACGAGCAGCGCGAGCAGATCCGCCAGGCGATCAATCTCGGCGTCGACGGCATTATTCTTGCCGGCGGCAAGGGCGAGGCGATCTCCGACGTCGTGCAGGAGGCGCTCGACGCCGGCATCAAGATCGCCGTCCAGAACGTCGACCTGCCGCAGAAGGAGATCATCGTCATCGACCAGGACGAATCCCAGCAGCTCGACCTCGTGCTCGGCGAGGCGATCAAGGACAATGGCGACGCCTTCAAGGCAGGCTACATCTATGTCGAGGGCTTCCCCGCGCTCGATAAGCGCGACAAGGTCTGGCAGGCCTTCAAGGCAAAGCATCCGAAGGTCGAGCAGCTCGCGCAATGGGGCGCCGTCGACGACACGCCGGCCCAGACCGTCGCCAACCAGACGGGCGCTGTCTTCCGCTCGAACCCCGACATCAACGTCATCCTAGCGCCCTGGGACGAGTTCGCCCGCGGCGCCAAGATCGCGCTCGACGAGAACGGCCTTTCCGATCAGGTGAAGATCTACAGCGTCGACGTCTCGACCTCCGACATCCAGGCAATCCGCGAGCCGAACAGCCCCTGGGTCGCGACTGCCGCGATCAGCGCTGCGGGCACGGGAGCCGCCGCCGTCAGGGCCGTCGCGCTGTCTTTGACGGGCGAGCTGAAGGAAAACACCGTTCTCCTGCCGCCGACGCTCATCACCCAGAAGTTCCTGAACGACAACGACGTGAAGAACGAGGAGGAGCTGAACGCCAAGCTTCCCGAATTCAAGCTCGAAGGCGCGGTCACAGCGAACTGGATAAAGCCTGCCGCGACGAACTGATCAGCCGCGCCGGCCCGGCGCGCCGCTGCTCTCCCCGGCGGTGCGCCCTTTCCTCCCCCATCCGAAGGACTGCCCCATGTCCCTGGCCCCCGCTTTGAGCGAGACCCCGCCGGACTTCGACCGGCATCCCCATGCCCACCGCATCGCCTCGGACGTCGAAGCGGTCGCGGTCGCCCGCGAGCTTGCGGCCGAGTTTGCCGTCGAAGCGGCCGAGCGCGACCGAACACGGCGGCTGCCTGCGAAGGAGCTCGACCGGTTTTCCGGCTCCGGCCTCTGGGGCATCACCGTACCCAAGGCCTATGGCGGAGCAGGCGTCTCCTTCGCGACGCTGGCGGAGGTGATCGCCACCATCTCGGCGGCCGATCCCTCGATCGGCCAGATCCCGCAGAACCACCTCGCGGCGCTCGACGCGATCCGGGTGACGGCGAGCGAGGAGCAGAAACGGCTCTGGTTCGGGCGGGTGCTGCAGGGCTACAGGCTGGGCAACGCCTTTTCCGAAGCGAAGAGCCGCCATGTCGGCGCCTTCGAGACGACGGTGCGCAAGGATGGCGACGGCTATGTCGTCAACGGCGAGAAGTTCTACGCGACGGGTGCGCTCTTTGCCCACTTCATCCACATCGGCGCCGTCGACGAGGAGGGCAACGTCCACCTCGCCATCGCCGAGAGCGATGCGCCGGGCCTTTCCATCGTCGACAACTGGTCGAGCTTCGGCCAGCGGACGACGGCGAGCGGCAATGTTCTGATCGAAAATGTCCGCGTCAAACCCGAGGCGTTGATCCCGGCCTATCTTGGCGGTGTCCATGCCTCGTCCAACGGCAGCGTCTCGCAGCTCATCCAGGCGGCTGTCGATCTCGGCATCGCGCGCGGCGCGATCGATGAGACGATCCACTTCGTGCGAAACCATACGAGGCCCTGGATCGACAGCGGGCAGGAGCAAGGGCACGAGGACGTCTTCTCCATCCACGCGATCGGCGATCTCCAGGTGAAGCTGCACATCGCAGAGGCGCTGCTGGAACGCGCCGGCCTTGCGATCGACACCATCCTCGACCGCCCGTCCGATGATGCCGCCGCCGAAGTCGCGGTGGCCGTCGCCGAGGCGAAGGTCACGACGACGGAGATCGCGATCCTCGCCACCAACAGACTGCACGAGCTCGGCGGCACGCGCTCGACGCTTGGGGCATACAATCTCGACCGGCACTGGCGCAATGCGCGCACCCATACGCTGCACGATCCCGTGCGGTGGAAATATTTCCATGTCGGCAACCACGCGCTGAACGGCATCGCGCCGCCGCGCCATGCCTGGAGCTGAGGCGCGACTGCGCCTCGCCGTCCATGCCCATCGCCATCCGAGGAGGTCGACCCATGACCGCAGCGCTCGCCAGACACACCGAGACCGCCACGCCCTTTACGGCGCCGCCGATCCGCAGCCGGCAGGTGCGCCGCATTCGCGACGATGCCGAGGCGATCGGGGTGGCGACCGAGATCGCCGCCGATTTCGCAGCGACCGCGGCGGATCGCGACCGGAACCGCATTCTCCCCCATGCCGAACTCGACCGTCTCTCCGATGCCGGGCTGCTCGCGATCACCGTGCCGAAGGCGTTTGGCGGTGCTGGCGTCTCTGCCGGGACCGTCGCCCGGGTCATCGCGATCCTGTCTGCGGCTGACGGCTCGATCGGGCAGATCCCGCAGAACCACTTCTTCATGCTGGAGGCGCTGCGTCTCCAGGGATTGGACGACCAGAAGCGCTTCTTCTACGGCCGCGTGCTTCAGGGCGAGCGGCTCGGCAATGCCCTGTCGGAAACCGGGACCAAGACCGCCCACGATCAGACGACGCGGCTTCTTCGCGTCGGCGGGAGCTACGTTCTCAAGGGCAAGAAATTCTACTCAACGGGCGTCCTCTTCGCCGACTGGATCGTCGTCGTCGCGGCGGCGGACGACGAGCGACGCGTCGTCGCCTTCGTGCCGAAGGACGCGGCGGGGGTCACGGTGATCGACGACTGGTCCGGTTTCGGCCAGCGTGTCACCGGCTCCGGCACGACGCTGCTCGACGAGGTCGAGGTGCATCCCTTCGCGGTCCTCTCCTTCTCCGCGCTCTTCGAGACGCCGACGCCGATGGGGCCCTTCGCGCAGATTATGCATGCCGGCGTCCAGCAGGGCATCGCCGAGGGCGCACTCGCTGAAACGATCCGCTTCGTGCGCGACGTCGCCCGGCCGTGGAAGGATGCGGGCGTCGAGCGGCACGGCGACGATCCGCATGTCGTCGCCACCGTCGGCGAGGTGAAGATCCGCGTCGAGGGCGCCAAGGCGCTGCTCGCCCGTGCCGGCCGCTTTGTCGATGCGGCGACACTGGAAGCCACCGCGGAAAGCGTCGCCGCCGCGTCGATCGCCGTTGCCGAGGCGAAGATCGCCTCGACCGATGCGGCGCTTCTGGCTTCTTCGAAGCTGATCGAGCTCGGCGGCGCCAGTGCGACGCTCGAAAAGCACGATCTCGACCGTTTCTGGCGCAACGCCCGCACCCATGCCGTCCACGACCCGCAGCTCTGGAAGTACCGCTTCGTCGGGAACTACTGGCTGAACGGCATCAACCCGCCCCGCCACGGCGCGATCTAAGGAGAGAGGCATGACGCGCGAGATCCGGCTCAACGCCTTCGAGATGAACTGCGTCGGCCACCAGTCGCCGGGCCTATGGGCGCATCCGCGTGATCGCTCGTGGCAATACAAGGACCTGGAGTATTGGACCGATCTCGCCAAGCTCCTGGAGCGCGGCCGTTTCGACGGCGTCTTCCTCGCCGACGTTCTCGGGGTCTACGACGTCTACGGCGGCAATCTCGACGCCGCGCTCCGGCATTCGGCGCAGGTGCCGGTGAACGATCCGCTGCAGCTCGTGCCGGCCATGGCGCTTGTCACCGAGCATCTTGGTTTCGGGCTGACCGCCTCGCTCTCCTTCGAGCATCCCTATACCTTCGCCCGCCGCCTCTCGACGCTCGATCACCTGACGAAGGGCAGGGCCGGCTGGAATATCGTGACCTCCTATCTCGAGAGCGGCGCGAAGAACATCGGCCTTGCCGCCCAAGGCGCGCATGACGATCGCTACGACGTCGCCGATGAATATCTCGAGGTCTGCTACAAGCTCTGGGAGGGAAGCTGGGAGGACGGCGCCGTCCTGCGCGACAAGGAGCGCCGGCTTTTTACCGATCCGCGCAAGGTCCATCCGATCCGCCACGAGGGCCGCTTCTTCAAGGTGCCCGGTATCCACCTCTCAGAACCCTCGCCGCAGCGCACGCCGGTTCTCTACCAGGCCGGCGCCTCCACCCGCGGACGTCGTTTTGCCGGGGAACATGCCGAATGCGTCTTCGTCGCCTGCCCTTCCAAGGCCGTGCTGAAGAAGGCGGTCGCCGGAATCCGTGCCGCCGTCGCCGCCTCGGGGCGCGACCCGCGATCGGTGAAGATCTTCAATCTTCAGACGATCATCGTGGACGAGACCGACGCCAAGGCGCAGGCGAAATACCGGGATCTCAAGCAGTATATCAGCCGCGACGGGGCGCTGGCGCTGGCGTCCGGATGGCTCGGCATCGACTTTTCCGCCTATCGGCCCGACCAGCCGCTCCGGCATGTCGAGAGCAACGCCGTCCAATCCTCGGTCGAGGCCTTCTCGAGCGCCGACTCGTCGAAGGTCTGGACGGTGGACGAGCTCGCCGACTGGATCGGCATCGGCGGGCTCGGGCCGCTCTTCGTCGGCGGGCCCGAGACCGTCGCCGATCTTCTGGAGGAGTGGATCGAGGAGACCGACATCGACGGCTTCAACCTCGCTTATGCGCTGGCGCACGAGACCTTCGAGGACGTCGTCGAGCATCTGGTTCCCGAGCTCCAGAAGCGTGGCGTCTACAAGCGGGACTATCCGCAAGGAACGCTGCGGGAGAAGCTGTTCGGCAAGGGTCCAAGGCTTTCCGAAACCCATGTCGGCGCCAGTTACCGCGACCTGACGCGGATCTCCGCCGCACAGCGGCTCTCGGCCGCCGAATAGGTCGAGCGCATTCGAGAAAGAGCATCGTGCTGAAGGAAATCCGCCTCAACGCGTTCGAGATGAACTGCGTCGTACACCAGTCGCCAGGCCTCTGGCGCCATCCCCGCGACGCTTCCCGCGACTACAAGCGCCTGCCGCTCTGGCTGGACCTTGCCCGCACGCTGGAGCGCGGCCTCTTCGACGGGCTGTTCCTTGCCGACGTGCTCGGCACCTACGACGTCTTCGGCGGCGGGCCGGAGGCGGCGCTCGCGCACGGCATTCAGGTGCCGGTAGGCGATCCCCTGCTGCTCGTCCCCGCGATGGCGGCGGTGACCGAGCATCTCGGCTTTGGCGTCACGGTGAACCTCTCCTATGAGCCGCCCTTTCCCTTCGCTCGCCGCCTGTCGACGCTCGATCACCTGACCGAGGGTCGCATCGGCTGGAACATCGTTACCGGCTATCTCGACAGCGCCGCGCGGGCCGTTGGACAGGCAGGCCAGAAGCGCCATGACGATCGCTACGAGGTCGCCGAGGATTACATGGAGGCGGTCTACAAGCTCTGGGAAGGCAGCTGGGCCGACGACGCCGTCGCGGCCGACCCGACAAGCGGAGTCTATGCTCGGCCCGAGCGGGTCCGGCCGGTCCGGCACGACGGCCCCTTCTTCAAACTCAATTCGGTCCACCTGTCCGAGCCCTCGCCGCAGCGAACGCCTATGCTCTATCAGGCAGGCACGTCTCCCGCGGGGCGCGCCTTCGCCGCCCGCCATGCCG
>JACMIV010000156.1 GCA_014380965.1 Rhizobiaceae bacterium
AAGCGCCGATCGCGGCAAGCGCCACCACGCCGACGGCCGCGATGCCGCCCCAATAGAGCATGGCGGCGCGGCGCACGGCGCGAATGTCGCGCGACACCCAGCCCGATTCGGCGAAGATCACATTCTTCAGGAGATCGTGCAGGAAGAAGCTCTTTCCCGTGCCCGAGAAGCGGTCGGTCACGCCCGTTGCGCCGAAGCTGCGGCCCATGGAGCCGAGCACCTGATCGATCGGCGTGCCTTCCTGGGTGCCTGAGGAGAAGTAGAAGCCGCGCAACGCGACGTTCGGCTGGAAGCGCGTCGGCTCGAAGATCGCGGCGAGGAACATGGCGATCCGCTCGCGCAGATTTGCGACCTGCGCCGGGAAGCCGAAGATGCCGATGCGCGCGATCGGGTCCGGTTCCTCGTGCAGGCGGTCCGGCAGTTCCTCCGTCAGCCGGCGCACGAGCGCGTCGTGCTCGGTCGGGACCTCGCCGACGGTCTTCTTCCTGCGGTCCTCGGTCTGGAAGGTCGCGCCCCAGACCTTGCGGCGGCGCGCTTCGGTGAACGAGCCGAAATATTCGCGAAACCCGGAGACGAGGTCCGCCTTGGTGAAGAGGGAATAGACGGGAAAGTCGACCTTCAGCTCGGTGTGGAGTTCAAGAAGGCGCTTGCGGATGGCGGTGGAGTGCGCGTCGATGTCCTTGGCGTCGATCACCATCAGGTCTTCGAGGCTGATGGCGAGGATGACGCCGTTGATCGGCTGCTTCGGGCGATGCTTCTTCAGAAGCTGGAGGAAGGCCTCCCAGCTCTTCTTGTCGGACGAAGTGTCGGAGTCCTGAGTGGTGTAGCGGCCGGCCGTGTCGATGAGCACGGCTTCTTCGGTAAACCACCAGTCGCAGTATCGGGTGCCGCCGACACCGGCGATGGCGGCGGCCGACTTGTCGTTGGCGAGCGGGAACTTCAGGCCGGAATTGATGAGGGCCGTCGTCTTGCCGGCGCCCGGCGGGCCGATGATGATGTACCACGGGAGGTCGTAGAGGTAGGAACTTGATCCGGATGACGATTTGAGAACTTCGAGCGCCTCCGTCATGCGCTCGTTCAGGATGTCCCCGTCGCTCGGCGTCTCCGATTCCTTGGCCAGCGCAAGAGCCAGCGCCTTCTCGGCCTTGCGGCGGCGCCAGAAGCGGAACCCGTAGACGCCGCCCGCGACGAGGAGCACGGCGGAGATGACGACGAGCCGCCAGAAGACGCTGTCGAGGGGATACGTCTCTCCGTAGCCCGCAAACGGGCCCGCGAACCAGACGATCGCCGAGAAGGCGACGAGGCCGAGCATGATCAGGGTTGTCTTGATCCAAGGCCGCATCGCCAAGACGCCCTTTACTCGACGACGGCGTCGGCGCCGTCCTCTGGAGGGGCAGGCGGCACCACGGCAGCGGACGCGCCGCCCTGCTGCAGCGTCTCTTCCTTCGGAATCATAAGCTCGACGCGCCGGTTCTGCGCGCGGCCTTCTGCGCTGTCGTTCTGCGCGATCGGCTCGTCCTCGCCCTTGCCGCCGACGACAAAGCGCGCCTTGTCGCTGATGCCCGGCTCCAGCTCCTTCTCGACCGATTCGGCGCGCTTGACGGAGAGGTCGTGATTGGAGGCGAAGCGGCTCGAGGATTTCAGCTTCACGTTGTCGGTGTGGCCGGTGACGTAGATCGGCCCCGGCTCCTTCTCCAGCATCTCGGCGATGCGCGCTGCTACGGCGCCGAATTCCGGCTTGGTCTCGGCCTTGCCGGATTCGAAGAGGATCAAATTGTTGAGACGCATCACGATCTGGTCGCCCACCGGCTCGACGCCGACGGTTCCCGCGTCGATCTCGGGCTTCAGGGTTGCGCGGATGCGGGCGAGTTGGCCAGTGTTCTCGTCCACGAGCTTTTCCACGTACGGCTCGAAGACCGCCCGCTCGATGGCGATGGCGGAGTTCGGGTGGAGATCGACGAGCGTCGCGGCGACGGCCTCTGAATCGGCGGCCACGAGGAAGCGGAGGAGGAAGTAGACCCCGACGAGGGTGACGCCCGCGAGGCCCGCCACGACCCAGTTCGGGATGAGGTTCTTCAGGCCCTTCATGGAGAGCTGGAGGCCCATCCAGCGGGGCGAGATGTCGTCGTCGGAGCGCGAGCGCAGGCGGCGAAGGGTCTGATAGACGTCGCGCCGGATGCGCTGGAGCTCTGCGTCGCCGCCATGGGCGCCGCGGAACTGGCCCTCGAAGCCGAGGCAGAGGCAGGCATGCATGAGTTCGAGAAGGTCGTAGTTGACGGCCGGATTGGCGCGAAGCTTGTCGAGCTCGTGGAAGAAGCCGACGCCCGACGTGCGGGTCTGGAAGAACTGGGCGAGCATGGAATACTGCATCCAGACGTGGCCGTCCGTGCCTTGCAGGTTCTGCACGATGTCGTCCGCCGTCGCGCAGAGCGCATATTTGCCGACGCGGGCGTCTTCCCGGCTGATGCCGGATTCGAGGCACTTCCTTTCGAACTCCTCGATCTCGCGCCCGACATGGCTCATCAGCGGTCGCGCCTGCATGTCGACGATCATGAGGCGCAGGCGGCCGAGCAGGATGAGGAGCGGGGAGGCGGCCGCGGTGATCGGATTCGCCGAGGGAACCTCGATCCCGTCCTTGGCTCCCAGCGCCACCTCAAGAGGAATCTTCTCGACCGAGCGGCGGTTCTGGTCAAGCGAAGGGCGTTCGAGGCCGAGGGAAGACGGCGGCGCCTGGCGCCCGCCGGTCAGCCAGTCGTCGGAGGGCGCGCGGCTGGCTCCCATGTCGCCGGACGGGCGCATCGGGTCGCGGCGAAAGGGGGCCGGGGCGGGTGCGGACGAGATCACGGTCCGGTCGGCAGGCGGGTTCTGGCTCGGAAAGGGCTGGGAGGGCTGCCTCTGGACGTCGCGGTTGAAGGCGCCGCCCGGATTGGGCCGGATCACCGTCTTTCCGCTGGTTCCGAAGGCGTCGTCCTGGCCCATCACCGGTCCTCCATGATCGCCCAGAGATCGAGTTGCAGCTCAGGCCAGTCGCCCGAGAAATGCAGCCCGACGCTCGCCGCCACGCTGAATTCCGGCCACAACGGCGATGACTTGTCCAGATAGAAGTAGACGTGCGTCGAGATCGAGCGGATCTGGCGCGGTGGGGTCGGCATATGGACGAGCTCGATGCCGGGAAGATGCGTCTGCACGATCTCGTTCATCTTGGTGTTCGGGCCGATCTTGCAGAGCGCCGGGAACTGCTGCTGGATCTGCGTCAGCGGCTTGCCGGCAGACACCTCGACGACGAAGCTTGCATTGCGGAACAGCGCCCGGTCCGGCACCGCGGCGAGGAAGGCGTTCGGCGCGCGCTCGACGAGATCGAGGCGGATCGCACGGCCGACGTCGAGACTGAGGAGCCGCTGGATGTCAGACAGGATTGGCTCGAACACCGCTTCGAGATCGTCGTGGTCGTACGCCGCGTATTCCGGGGCAAGTCGGGCGGCCGAAAACGTGGAGAGCTCGCCCGCGATCCGGAGGAACTCGGTGTAGACCTCGACCGGATGGACGTATTTCGAGCGCCGGAAATGCTGGAGGACGTTGATCTCCCGGTTCAGCATCTGGAGCATGAAATAGTCGAAGGTCTGGAGGCCGCCGCCGGAACTCGGGTCGGCCGCATAGCGCGCCAGCGTCTCGAGCTTGGTGTCGACCCAGCCGATGACCCGGTCGACCCACCCGGCCGAAACCGGATGCGCCTGGGTGACCAGCACCGGCGGTGAGAAGGTGGTGTCGAAGACGATGGTCTTGTCGCGCACCTCGAGGATGCGGGCGACCTTGAGGTTGTGGAAGCCCGGCTTCGGCGTCTTGCGAATCTCGAAGGTGGCGCGCGGATGCGCGACTTCGATCTCCTGCTCGACATGCATCAGCGAAGCCGAATCGACGATCGTCTCCAGGTCGCGGATGTAGCGGCTTCCGCTGGTCGCATCCGCCATGTCGACCTCGCGTCCA
>JACMIV010000157.1 GCA_014380965.1 Rhizobiaceae bacterium
CTCGGTCGGTCCCGGCGTCGGGGCCCTTCCGGCGATGCCGGTCGCCGACACGCTGAAACGATCGGCGAGCGACGGGACCATCGCCGAGACCGTCGACCGGACGAGCCTCTTCGGCGCGCAGACGCCGCAGGGCTTTCTCTTCGGCGAGATTCGCGACGCGCACCGGGCAGCGGCATCGGCCGGACGCGCGGACTTCACCGACGATGCGGCCATCGCCGAATGGGCGGGGATGACGGTCCGCCTCGTCGAGGGATCGCCCGACAATCTCAAGCTGACGCGCGCCGACGACATCCAGCGCGCCGACCGCAGCCTTGCAAGAGTTCCAGCGATGATCGACGTGCGCACGGGCAATGGCTACGACGTGCATCAGCTCGTGCCCGGAGACCACGTGACGCTCTGCGGCGTCCGCATCGCGCACGACAGGACCCTGTCCGGCCATTCGGACGCCGATGTCGGCCTTCATGCGCTCACCGACGCGCTGCTCGCGACCTGCGGCGCCGGCGACATCGGCGATCACTTCCCGCCGAGCGATCCGCAATGGCGGGGCGCGGCCTCGCACATCTTCGTCCGGCATGCGGTCGCCCTCGTCACCCGCCATGGCGGGCGCCTCTGCAATGCCGATGTCACGCTGATCTCGGAAGCTCCGAAGATCGCGCCGCACCGCGAGGCCATGCGGATGGCGATCGCCGACATGACCGGGCTTGCGCTGGAGCGGGTTTCCGTCAAGGCGACGACCAACGAGACGATCGGCTTCGTCGGCCGGCGCGAGGGCATCGCCGCCATCGCGACAGCGAGCGTCGTCTACGGAGACGGCGCGTGACCCCCGGGCGCGACGACATGGAGGCGGCGGCGGCCCGCATCGTGCGAGCCTTCACTGCTGCTTCGAAGACGATCGCGACGGCCGAATCCTGCACCGGTGGGCTGATCGCAGCGTTCCTGACCGACGTTCCAGGTTCCTCCGCCGTGCTCGACAGGGGGTTCGTCACCTACTCCAATGCGGCAAAGACAGAGATGATCGGCGTGCCCGCAGCCTTGATCGAGGCGCACGGGGCGGTCTCGCAAGAGGTTGCGCTTGCCATGTCGCAAGGCGCGCGGAAAGCCTCGAGGGCAGATGTCGTCATCGCCGTCACGGGAATTGCAGGCCCCGGCGGCGGCTCGGCGGAAAAGCCGGTCGGGCTCGTCCACCTTGCGATCAGCGGTGCTTCGGGTAGCACGCATCGCATCGCCCAGTTCGGCGATGCAGGCCGCGAGGTCATCCGCCTTGCGACGGTGGCGACCGCCTTCTCTATGCTGGAGGACTGGCTCGTCGTTCAGGCAGGCGTCGACGATCCGTAGATCTCGTCCGCACGCGTCTCGAAGGCCTGGGCAAATCGGCGGAAGGCGTAGTCGAACATCGACCCCATCAGGATCCCGAGAGTCCGGCTCTTGAATTCGTAGTCGATGTAGAAGCGTACGTCGCAGCCGCTTTCGATCTGCGGACCGCCGCCCTCCTTGCGCTGCTCGAAGGTCCAGCGGTTGTCGAGATAGCGGAACGGCCCGTCGACATACTTCACGTCGATCTGCTGCTCGGTTGGCTTCAGCAGCACCTGCGACGTGAAGGTCTCGCGCACCATCTTGTATGCAACGGTCATGTCGGCGACGAGCAGCGTCTTGCCGTCGCTCTCGCGACGCTCGCGTACCACGAGCTTCTGGCAGAGCGGCAGGAATGCGGGATACTTCTCGACGTCGGCGACGAGGGCGAACATCTGTTCGGGCGTATGGCGGACGGGGCGGACGGTTTCAAACTTTGGCATCGCGCACAGATATTAGGCCGCAGCCGACCTCGCAAGCCGCGCCGCCTTCAGGCGATCGAAATCCTCGCCGGCATGGTGGGACGACCGGGTCAGCGGACTTGAAGAGACCACGAGGAAACCCTTCGAATAGGCGACCGTCTCGAACGATTTAAACTCGTCCGGAGGGATGTAGCGGATTACGGCGTGGTGCTTCTTGGTTGGCTGGAGGTACTGGCCGATGGTGAGAAAATCCACCTCGGCGGTCCGCAGATCGTCCATCAGCTGCAGGACCTCGTTCCGCTCCTCGCCGAGCCCGACCATGATGCCGGACTTGGTGAACATGCCGGGATCGAGCTCCTTCACCCGCTGCAAGAGCCGGATCGAATGGAAGTAGCGGGCGCCCGGCCGGACGGTCAGGTACTTGGACGGCACGGTTTCGAGATTGTGGTTGAAGACGTCGGGCCGCGCGGCGACGACCGTTTCCAGCGCGCCGGGCTTGCGCAGAAAGTCCGGGGTCAGGATTTCGACCGATGTGCCGGGTGCCGCAGCGCGGATTGCGCGGATCGTCGCGCCGAAATGCTCGGCACCTCCGTCGTCGAGGTCGTCGCGGTCGACCGAGGTGATGACGACATGGCTGAGGCCCATCGAGGCGACCGCGCGACCGACGCTTGCCGGCTCGTTTGCATCGAGCGCATGCGGCTTGCCGGTGGCGACGTTGCAGAAGGCGCAGGCCCGAGTGCAGATGCCGCCCATGATCATAAAGGTCGCGTGCTTTTTTTCCCAGCAGCCGCCGATGTTTGGGCAGCCCGCCTCCTCGCACACGGTCACGAGGTTGTTCGACTTCACGATCTCGCGGGTTTCAAAATAACCCCTAGAAACAGGCGCCTTGACACGGATCCAGTCCGGCTTCGCAAGCGTGCTGTCCGAATCAGGCCTGTGGGCCTTTTCGGGATGCCGGAGCCGGGGACCGTCCCCCGCTCCGGCGCGTGTGTCGATGATCGTGACCATGCCCTTTACCTAAGGCTTGGCCGGCTCCGACGCAATCGGCGGAGCCATGCGTCTCAGACGCGGCTGCCGCGGAGTGCGCGGGCGATCGCGATGAGGATGCAGGCGCCGATGAAGCCGATGATCAGGAAGGGGATCACGCCGGTGAAGCCAAGGTTGAGCAGCGAAAGAATGAAGTTGAACACCACCGCCCCGACGATGCCGAGAAGGATGTTCATGATGATGCCCATGTTGCTTTTCATGAACTGTTCGGCCAACCAGCCGGCAATGCCGCCAACGATGATCGCGCCCAGCCAACCCACGCCATTCGTATCCATGTTTACTCTCCAGTCAGACGAAATTGTCCCTGGCCGAAAGTGATGTTCGCGGAGAAACCGACAAGATGCCGCGAGGATTAAATATCTGGCGACGAGGCAGGAACAAAATCTGTGTTTCTTGAATAGTATTCGAATTTCGTAGACTGTCAGTCACGAAGGCGGTTCGATCACGCCGTCGACCTGTCCTGGGCGTTCTTGGCGCCGCCCTTCACGTCATTCCGAAGATCGAGCCGGTTTTCGTCGCGGTGCTTCAAGATGCTCTACTTATCACGCAAGCCGTCATCACGCCGTGAAGCCTGCGCTTCTACGGTTTGCTGTCCTCGGTCCAATTCAGCGAACTATTTAACGCTTCGCCAGTGCGCCCGAACGGCTTGGGCAGAATGGACGCGTCTACATGTGGATGGCGCGCCCGTAGGCATCCAGCACACTTTCATGCATCATTTCCGACAGAGTCGGATGCGGGAAGACCGTGTGCATCAGCTCCTCCTCGGTCGTCTCGAGCCCCATGGCGACGACGAAGCCCTGGATCAGCTCGGTCACCTCCGCCCCGACCATGTGCGCTCCGAGAAGCTCGCCAGTCTTTGCGTCGAAGATCGTCTTGACGAGGCCTTCGGGCTCCCCGAGCGCGATCGCCTTGCCGTTGGCCTGAAACTTGAAGCGACCGACCTTAACCTCGCGGCCAAGTTCCTTGGCCTTGGCCTCCGTCAGGCCCACCGAAGCGACCTGCGGGTGACAATAGGTGCAGCCGGGGATGTGCTCCTTCCTCATCGGATGCGTGTGCAAACCCTTGATCGTCTCGACGCAGATGACGCCCTCGTGCTCCGCCTTGTGGGCCAGCATCGGGGGTCCCGCGACGTCGCCGATGGCGTAGACGCCTGCAACGTTGGTGCGCCCGTAGTCGTCGGTCTTGACGATGCCGCGATCGATCGCGACGCCGATATCCTCGAGCCCCAGCCCTTCGGAATTGCCCTGGACGCCGACGGCCGAGATGAGGCGTTCGGCGGAGAGCGTATCCTTGCTGCCGTCCTTGCCCTCGATATCGACCGAGACGCCTTCGGCGGACTTCGTCACCTTCGACACCTTGGCGTCGGTCAGGATCTTGATCCCCTGCTTCTCCAGCGCCTTACGGGCGAGGGCCGCGATCTCGCCGTCCTCGACGGGCATGATCTGCGGCAGGAGTTCGACGACGGTCACGTCCGCGCCCATGGTCCGGTAAAAGGACGCGAACTCGATGCCGATCGCGCCCGACCCCATGACGATCAGCGACTTCGGCATGGTCTGCGGCTTCATCGCCTCGAAATAGGTCCAGATGCGCTCGCCGTCCGGCTCGATGCCGGGCAGGATGCGCGGGCGGGCTCCCGTGGCGACGATGACGTGCTTGGCCGTGTAGGTCCCCTCTCCGAGCACGCCCTTCGGCACCGGGTTCTGCGGCTCGACGACAGGCTTCGTCATCTTAGCCACGACCACCTCGACGGGCCCGCCCTTCGGCGCCTTCGAAATCTTCGCCTCGCCCCAGATCACGTCGACCTTGTTCTTCTTCATGAGAAAGCCGACGCCGCCGTTGAGCTGCGCCGAGACGCCGCGCGAGCGCTTGACGACGTCGGCGATGTCGAATTCGGGCGCTGCGATCTTCAGGCCGTAGTCCTTGGCGTGGTTGGCATAGTGGAAGATCTCGGCCGAGCGCAGCAGCGCCTTAGTTGGGATACAGCCCCAGTTGGAGCAGATGCCCGCGAGGTGCTCGCGCTCGACGATTGCCGTTTTCATGCCAAGCTGCGCCGCGCGGATGGCGGCGATGTAGCCGCCGGGGCCGGAGCCGATGATGATGACGTCGTAGGTCTCAGCCACGATCTTCTCCCTGGTCAAAGCTCGAGCATGACGCGCACGATGGGCGCGAGCGCTGTGCCGATTGCCCGCGTGTTTTCGGCGTCGAGATGCACGCCGTCGAGCGGCGTGGTCTTAGCCACTGCGCCGGCATCGAAAAAGCCGCAGCCTGCCTCGTCGGCAAGGGCGGAATAGAGCGCGGCCAGCCGTTCGGAAGCCGCATCGCCGCCGGCAAACATTTCGGCGAACTCGGCATGTCCCGTACGTGAAACGGCAGGGGGCGCGACGATCAGGATGCTGGGCGCTGGTTCGCCGAGCGGATAGTCATGCCCGCGAACGATATCGATAAGCCGTTCGATGCCCTGTTTGGCGGCGATCGGGTTGCCATGGATCCACGGCTTCATGTCGTTGGAGCCGAGCATGATGATGATCAGATCGAGCGGCGCATGGGTCATGAGGATCGTTGGCAGTATCGTCGCGCCATTGCGGTCGGCTCCGGCGAGACGGTCGTCGAAGGCCGTGGTGCGGCCGTTCAGCCCCTCGGCAACGACGTCGACGCTGCTTCCAAGTGCTGCCTGCAGCACGCTCGGCCAACGGTCCTCGAAGGCATGGCGCGACGGCCCCTCGGCGTTGTAGCCCCAAGTCAGCGAATCGCCGTAGCAGAGTACGGTTTTCATCGCTCTTCGCCTACACCAGCATCCCGAGCGGATTTTCGATGTGGCGCTTGAAGGCGACCATGAGTTCGGCTCCGAGCGCGCCGTCGA
>JACMIV010000158.1 GCA_014380965.1 Rhizobiaceae bacterium
GGTTCTCGTTGTTTGTGCCGTCGCGCTCGACGAGGTAGGGGATCGCGTCGAGCCTTAGCCCATCGACGCCCTTGTCGAGCCAAAAGTGCATGACGGAGAGCACCTCCTCCAGCACCTTCGGATTGTCGAAGTTGAGGTCCGGCTGGTGCGAGTAGAACCGGTGCCAGAAATACTGCTTGGCCACCGGGTCGTACGTCCAGTTCGACGTCTCGGTGTCGAGGAAGATGATGCGGGTGAGGTCGTAGCCCTTGTCGTCGTCGGCCCAGACGTAGAAGTCGCGCTCGGGCGAATCCTTCGGCGCGGCGCGTGCCGCCTGGAACCAGGGATGTTGATCCGACGTGTGGTTTATGACGAGTTCGGTGATGATGCGAAGGCCCCGCTTGTGCGCCTCCGCCACCAGTTCCTCGAAATCCTCCATCGTGCCGTAGGACGGATTGACGGAGCGATAGTCCGATATGTCGTAGCCGTCGTCGCGCAGCGGCGAGGGATAGAACGGCATGATCCAGAGCGCCGTGACGCCGAGCTGCTGCACATAGTCGAGATGCTGGATCAGCCCGCGGAAATCACCGATGCCGTCGTTGTTGGAATCGGCGAACGTCTTCGGATGGAGCTGATAGATGATCGCGTCCTTGTACCAGTCCATGGCTTCGGGATCGGGTCCGGTCGTCGTGTCGGCGGGAGTGATGGTCACGTGTTCGGTCATGTCGAGATCGCTTCTGGTTTTGGATCAGGCGGAGCGCAAAGCGCAGCGCGCCTTTCGTCAGGAGGCGGTGGAAACGGAAGCTTGCAAGGCAGCATTCGTTCCGGGCAGGCCTAAGGGCGCAGTCTTCGTGCCCGATCCGTGCGCAGGGTCAGGTGCCGATGCGGAGCACGGCATAGGGCAGCGCCTCGGGGTCCAGCCACCAATGCTGCATCTTCCCCGTCCACGTGAAACGATCGCCGTTGACAAGGTTCTCGACGGCCACCGACCCGTCGTCCGGCAGCCCGAGTTCCCAGAGCGGCACCTCGAAGTTCCCGCCTTGCGGCTTATGCGGATCGAGCGAGACGATGAAGAGCAGGAAGTTCGAGCCGTCCGGCGTGCGCTTGCCGTAATAGAGAATGTTCTCGTTCCAGAAATTGTAAAAGGCGAGGTCGCGGAAGGATTTGAGCGCCGGTTCCGAGTTTCGGATGCGGTTGAAGAAGGCGATGTCGTCGCGGATGTTGCCCTCACGCTTCCAGTCGAAGGCGCGGATCTCGTATTTCTCGGAGTTGAGATACTCCTCCTTGCCCTGGACGGGGATGTATTCACACAGCTCGTAGCCGGAATAGACGCCGTAGTTCCCGCCGAGCGTCGCAGCGAGCGCCAGCCGGATCTGGAAGCCCGGTCGCCCCGATGTCTGGAGATAGCGCGGGTTGATGTCCGGCGTGTTGACGAAGAAGTTCGGGCGCATGTATTCACCGCATTCCTCTTGCGTCAATTCGGTCAGGTACTGCGTCAGCTCCGTCTTCGTGTTGCGCCAGGTGAAGTAGGAGTAAGACTGGTTGTAGCCGACCTTGGCGAGCCGCTTCATCGGCTTCGGCCGCGTGAAGGCCTCGGCGAGGAAGATAGCGCCGGGGTCGACGCGCCGCACCTCCTCGATCATCCACTCCCAAAACGGAAACGGCTTGGTGTGCGGATTGTCGACCCGGAAGATACGCACGCCCTTCGAGATCCAGAACAAGACGATGTCGCGCAGTTCGTACCAGATCGAGGGCAACGCGCCGCGGTAGAAGTGGACGTTGACGATGTCCTCGTATTTCTTCGGCGGGTTCTCAGCGAACTTGATCGTCCCGTCCGGCCGCCAGTCGAACCATTCCGGATGCGCCTTTATCCAGGGATGATCCGGCGAGCACTGGATGGCGAAGTCGATGGCGATCTCCATTCCGTGCGCATGCGTCGCCTCGACGAGGCGCGCGAAATCCTCGAACGTCCCGAGTTCCGAATGGATCGCGGTATGCCCGCCATCCGGCGCGCCAATCGCGTAAGGGCTGCCCGGATCGTCGGGGCCCGGCGTCAGCGTGTTGTTCTTGCCCTTGCGGTTGGTCTTGCCGATCGGGTGGAGCGGCAGGAGGTAGAGCACATCGAAGCCCATCTCCTTCACGTCAGGCAGACGCGCGATCACGTCGTCGAACGTCCCGTGACGCGTCACGTCGTTCGACTGCGAGCGCGGCATCAGCTCATACCAGGCGCTGAAGGCCGCGCGCTCGCGGTCGACCCAGACGGGCACCTCGGAATGGTAGCGCGTGAGATGAGTGCGGATGCCCGTCGCATCGAGCAGGCGGACGACGTCGCCATATTGAAGCAGCGCGTACTGTGCTTCCGCATCCCCCTTCGCGGCTGCCTTTTCCAGCAGTTGAACGAGCGATTTGAGGAGCTTCTGGTCGGCCTTGGTGCCGCGGCCAGATTCGAGCGCGGCCGTGACGAGCTGCCGGCCTTCGGTGAGTTCCAGCGAGATGTCGAGGCCGGCGGTCTTTTTCTTCTCCGCCTCGTAGCGCCACGTGGCGTAGAGGTCGCGCCATGCGATGATCGAGAAGCGATGCGGCCCTGGCGTATCGAACGCGATGTCCGCCGCCCAGCGGTCGTTGTCGACGTAGGAGAGCGGCGTCTCCCGCTCCTCGCCGCCGCCCGACGCGCCGTAGACCACGGCGGCGGCGTATTTCTCATGGCCGTCCCCGTAGATGTCCGCTTCGACGGTCAGGACTTCGCCCTCCGCGCGTTTCACCGCGAAGCGCCCGCCGTCGATCTCGGGCGAAACGCCTTCGATCACGAGACGCGATTTTGCCAAGGAATGGAGCCTTGCCTCGGACCTTTCGGCAGCGTCGTCCGCTGCAATTCGCTTCGTCTTGCGGGGTACTTCGATGGCAACGGCCATGACGGACCTTCCAAGCTGGGAGATGAGAAGACGGGGAGGCGATCGGCTGGCGAGGGGCATGCCCTCGGAGCATCCAGTGCGCTGCGATATCGTCAGCAACAACCGGCGAGCCGGCGAGGAGTTGCGCGCCGGGCACCCTTATTTCGGCCTCGGCTCTCGGGACGAACGAACCGGGCTCAGCCCGCAAAGGCCTTCCCCGTCTGGCGCTGTTCGCCGAGATGGGTGCCGCCGAGCGCGATGATGTCGCCAGGCCGGAGCCAGCGCGGCGGCGTCATCGCCGCACCCACTCCCGGCGGCGTGCCGGTCGTGATCACGTCGCCGGGCTGGAGCGCGACGAATTCCGAGATGTAGGAGACGAGCGTCTTCACGGGGAAGATCATCGTCGCGGTCGAACCCGTCTGCATCCGCTGGCCGGCGACGTCGAGCCACAGATCGATCGCCTGCGGATCGGGGATCGCGTCGCTCGTCACGAGCCAGGGGCCGAGCGGGCCGAAGGTCGGGGCGCTCTTGCCCTTCATCCACTGGCCGCCGCGATCCTTCTGCCACTCCCGCTCGGACACGTCGTTGCAGAGGCAATAGCCGGCGACGTGATCGAGAGCCTCCTCCTCCGAGACGTTGTGGGCGACCTCGCCGATGACGATGGCGATCTCGACCTCCCAGTCGAGCGACTTCGAACGCTTGGGGATGATCACGTCGTCATGCGGTCCGACGATCGACGAGGTCGCCTTGTTGAAGAGGATCGGCTCCTTCGGGATCGGTGCGCCGGTCTCGGCGGCATGATCGGCATAGTTCAGCCCGACCGCAATGAAGTTTCCGACGTTTCCGACCGGGGACCCGAGCCGGCGCGAGGGGTCGGCCTTCGGCAGGCTCTTCGGGTCGAGCCGCGCGATCCGCGCAAGGCCCGCGCGCGACAGGTGCTGGCCGGCAATATCGTCGATCTCGCCAGAAAGGTCCCGAAGCACGTGCTCCGCATCGATCAGTCCCGGCTTTTCCTGTCCCGCGTCGCCAAATCTCACCAACCGCATTTCGATCTCCTTCACCGCGTCTTCCGCAAGGGACGGCGTCGCGTTCGACGCTCGTTCGATGGACGTGACATAGACCCGGCGGCCGAAATGTCGCGGACGTCGCATGAAATTGGCGATGACCCGTGCCGGATATCGCGCGCCGAGCGGCGTCGAGACAAGGAAACGGTGGAGCGGGGCATCTTCCGCCCATCCCATTTCTAGTCCCTCAAAAATGAGGGGTCGGCGGCAAGTCATACGCAAGCCGGCTTCCATAAGGTCAATGAAGCCTTACCACGGCATCTAGAATATCCCTTCCCGGCGACGGGCTTCGATCGCCAGACGAAATCAGGTGCGGCGTGACGACCACCAGAGCTCAAAAGCAGACCGACGAAGCTGGGATGCTTCATCACCCGCAGGTGGCGCACGCTATCGATCCGGTCGAGCTACTCGCGTCGACGGGTCCGCGCGTCGACGACGGCGAGTTTGCGCTGCTCGGCGAGGTGCAGACGCTCTATCACGCCAAACGCGCCTTGAAGCGGATCTGCGAGGCCAACGGCCTCTCGGCCTTCGCCCTCCTCCGGCTGAAGACCGACGGGCCGATGCTGTCGATCGAGATGGTGACGTCGAGCTGGCCGGAAGGCTTGCCGGAGCGCCTGAAGGTGATGGCCGACCAGGACCTTCGCTTCCGCACCCGCCTGCTCGACGGGGTCGTGCCCTTCCATGTCGACCTCGGGACGAATGCCGACGGGTTGGCGGCGGCGGCGATCTGCCTCCCCGTCTTCTGCGAACGGGCCCGCGGTGCGGTGCTCTTCGAGCTCCTTGGCGACCTCCCGAGCGAAGCCGCCTTCCGCCAGATCCACCTCTACGCCCTCTACCTCTTCGCCAATCTCACCGCGCTGATGAAGCCGCGCTCCGCCTTGACACCACTCGCCCCAAGGGAGACGGAATGCCTGCGCTGGAGCGCTGCAGGCAAGACCTCGTCGGAGATCGCCGGCATCATCGGCGTCTCGGAGAACACGGTGAACTCCTACCTCTCCTCGGCCGCCCAGAAGATGAATGCGGTGAACCGCGTACAGACGGTCGCGCAGGCGATCCGGCTCGGCCTATTGAGCTGAGCCCCCGCCGCCCGGGCGCTCGGCCGGCATGTCCGCGACGAGCCCCCGCGACATCGGCCGCGGCTCCAGAGGTTGCCCCGAAAAGCCTTGGCGGTCGTGGACCTTCCGGCCCCCCGCATAGGTCGCGACGACCGCGCGGTCGTCGCCCATCGTCATGAGGACGAAGAGCTCCTCGGCCAACGTCCCGCACCGCTCCATCCGCCGGCGCAGCGCCGGCGTTGCATGACTGTCGAGCACGACCATGTCGGCCTCGTATCCCGAGGCCAGACGTCCGATACGATCGTCCAGCCCGAGCGCTGCGGCATTGCCCGCCGTCATCATGTGGAACGCGTCGATGCCGGTCAGCGTCTGTCCGGAGAGAGCCAGCACCTTGTAGGCCTCCGCCGCCGTCGTCAGCATCGAATAGCTCGTCCCACCGCCGATGTCGGTCGCAAGCCCCACCTTGATCCCGGCGCCGCGAATGGCCGCGAGATCGAAAAGGCCGGAGCCGAGAAAGAGATTGGACGTCGGGCAGAAGATCGCCGAGGCGCCGTTGTCCGACAGTGCCGTGCGCTCACGCTCGGACAGGTGGATGCAATGGCCGAACAGCGCCTTCTCGCGCACGAGGCCGTACCGCTCGTAGACCTCGGTATAGTCCTTCGACCAGGGGAAGAGCTGCCGCACGAAAGCGATCTCGACGAGATTTTCGGAAAGATGCGTCTGGATGTGGAGGTCGGGATATTCCGCAGCCAGAACGCCCGTCGCAGTCAGTTGCGCTTCGCTGGAGGTCGGCGCGAAGCGTGGCGAGAGCGCATAGGAGAGCCGGCCCTTGCCGTGCCAGCGCGCGATCAGCGCCTTCGACTGTTCGTAGCCGGTCTCGGCGGTGTCGAGCAGGGCCTCCGGAGCGTTGCGGTCCATCATCACCTTGCCGGCGATCATCCGAAGCCCGCGCCGGTGCGCCTCGGAAAAGAAGGCGTCGACGCTGATCGCGTGGCTCGTGCAGAACACCGAGGCCGTCGTCGTGCCGACGCGCAGGAGCTCGTCGACGAGGAACACCGACGCTTCTGCCGCGACCTCGGGATCGCCGTAGCGGCTCTCCTCGGGAAAGGTGTAACTCGCCAGCCACTCCATGAGCTCGGCGCCGTAGGACCCGATGACCTGCGTCTGCGGCATGTGGAGATGCGGATCGATGAAGCCGGGCATCAGAAGATGCGGCCGGTGGTCGACGATGCGGATGTCCGCGGACAGCCCCGGCAGAATGGCCTCCGCCTCGCCGACGGCGGTGATGACGCCGCCCTCGACGAGCACGATCCCGTCCTCGATGAAGCGCACGGCCTCGGGTTCGATGGCAGGTTCCCCGTCGAAGGAGACGAGCCGCGCGCGCAGCGCAAGGGTTCCTGGCTTGGCGTCGGAAAGGATCATGGGCCGTTGTGTCCATCGCCCGACCGAATCCAGGCGGAGAGAAGGCGGCGCTCCTCGGGTTCGAGGCCGGTGATGTTCCCGGGCGGCATCGCGTGGCTGCGCACAGACTGCACGTCGATCAAGGAGGCATTGTGGACGATGTCGTCGGCGGTCTCGAGCAGAATCGCCTTCGGCGCCGTGGCGAGGCCCGGCCAGAGCGGCTCGCGCGCGTGGCACATGGAGCAGCGTGACTGAACGATCGCCTCCGCTTCCGTGAAGTGGATCGAGCGCGACAGCGCCACTTCCGGGTCCTTCGTCCAGCGGCGCGCCGCCGCCTCATCCGGTTCCGCGCGCCAGCCGGGAGCCCCGGACAACGTGATCACCGCGACGAAGAGGACGCCCGCGACCGCCCAGCACCACCACAGCGTCTCGCCGGTGCGGTGATGGGTGTTGAAGAAGTGCCGGATCACCGCGCCCATCAGGAGCACGAGCCCTGCGATGGCCCAGTTCCACTCGGTCGCGAAAGCGAGCGGATAATGGTTGGAGAGCATCAGGAAGATGACGGGCAGCGTCAGATAGTTGTTGTGGAGCGATCGCTGCTTGGCCTCTGCGCCGAGATGGGACGCCGGCGTCCGGCCTGCCTTGAGGTCCGCGACGACGATCGTCTGGTTCGGGATGATGAGGAGGAAGACGTTGGCCGTCATGATCGTCGCGATCATCGCGCCGGTGTGCAGCATCGCGCCGCGTCCGGAGAAGACCTGCGAGAACAGGAAGCTCGCGACGACGACGTACACGAAGAGCGCGGCGAGCAGCGCGGTGTCGTTCTTTCGCAGCGGCGACTTGCAGAGGAAATCGTAGACGACCCAGCCGAGCGCCAGTCCCCCGATGCCGATCGCCGACGCGCCCCAGACCGGAAGGTCCGCCTTGGCAGGGTCGATCAGGTAGAGTTCCGCGCCGAGATAGTAGACGAGAAAGAGCAGCGCCGCGCCCGAGAGCCAGGTGGCGTAGCTCTCCCATTTGAACCACGTGAGATCCTCCGGCATGTCGGGCGGGGCGACCATGTACTTCTGCACGTGGTAGAACCCGCCCCCATGCACCTGCCACGCCTCCCCGCCGACGCCCTGCGGCAGCACGCGGGATTTGCGAAGGCCGAGGTCGAGCGCGATGAAATAGAAGGACGAGCCGATCCAGGCCATGGCGGTGACGACATGGAGCCAGCGGACGGCGAAGGAGAGCCATTCGAGAAAGTAGGTGCCCATGTACGGTGCCTTGCCAGCGGCTTCGGAGTGCTCGGCTCTTTGTGACGGGGCGCGGAGCGGACGCCGGATAAGACGGCGGCCCTCCCCTCGACGTTCGTCATCCCGGGCTTGACCCGGGATCCATGCCGAGGCCGCGCCACCGCAAGGTCGGTTCAGAACTTGCCCTTCGGTCCGCCGGACCGTTCATGGTCGACGCTTCGGAATGGATCCCTGGTGAAGCCCGGGATGATGAATTTGAGATGGCGTACCGAGCTTTGAACCTTATGCCGACGGGTGTCGGCATAAGGTCGTCGCAGTCGAGACCTACGACTTCACCCCCTCCACGTACCAGTCCATCTTCAACAGATCGCCGTCCGCGATCTCCGCCCCCGCAGCGACCTTCTCCGCGCCCGCCTGATCCTTGATCGGCCCGGTGAACACCTTGTAGGTCCCCGCCTTTGTATCATCGACGATCTTCTGCGCCGCCGCCTTCACGTCCTCCGGCATCTTCGGATTGAACGGCGACATCTGGACGAACTCGTCCTTCATCCCGTGCCACACATCGCCGGCCTTCCAGGTACCCTCCAGCACCGACTGGAGGGTGCTCGTATAATACGGCCCCCACTGATCGACGATCGCCGTCATGTGCGCGTTCGGCGCGAAGCTCTGCATGTCCCAGGCCTGGCCGAAGGCGATGGCGCCGCGCTGTTCGGCGGCCTGCAGCGGCCCCGGCGAATCCGTGTGCTGGGTGATGACGTCGGCGCCCTGGTCCATCAGCGCCTTGGCGGCGTCCGCCTCCTTGGCAGGATCGTACCAGGAGTTGACCCAGACGACCTGCGTCTCGAAGGCCGGGTTCACCTTGCGCGCGGCCAGCGTGAAGGCGTTGATGCCCATGACCACTTCCGGGATCGGGAACGAGGCGACGTAGCCGCCCTTGCCCGACTTCGACATCATGCCGGCGATGGTGCCGAGCACCGCGCGGCCCTCGTAGAAGCGCGAATTGTAGATGCCCATGTTGGGCGCGGTCATGAAGCCCGTCGCGTGTTCGAACTTCACGTCGGGGAACTGCTTGGCGACCTTCAGCGTCGGCTGCATGAAGCCGAAGGAGGTGGTGAAGACGATGTCGTTGCCGTCCTGCGCGAGCTGGCGGATGACGCGCTCGGCGTCCGGCCCTTCCGCGACGTTCTCGACGAAGCTCGTCTCGAGCTTGCCCCCGAGCTTTTCCATCGCGAACTTGCGGCCCTGGTCGTGGGCGTAGGTCCAGCCGAAGTCGCCGACCGGGCCGACATAGACGAAGGCGGCCTTGACCTTTTCCTTGGCGTCCTGAGCGCCCGCGATCCGGGCGAAGGGCACGGTCGCGATGAGCGCACCGCTCGTGGCGAGAAGCCGGCGTCTGGTGATGTCGAACATGGAAGTCACTCCTTCTGGGGACGGGATGAAGATCAGGCGCTCGCGCGGAACGGCTTGCCGAGACAGGCGGGTGCGAGGGTCTTGCCCTGCCGCCCTACCGAGATGATCGCGAGCACGAGGATGGTCGCGAGATAGGGAAGCGCCGAGAGGAACTCCGGCGCGAGGGCCGAAAATCCCGCCGCCTTCGCCTGGAGTTCCAGCGTGATGACCGCGCCGAAGAGATAGGCCCCGACAAGGAGCCGCCCGGGCCGCCAGGAGGCGAAGACGACCAGCGCGATGGCGATCCAGCCGCGCCCGGCCGTCAGCCGCTCCGCCCACATCGGCGTCAGCACCAGCGAGTAGTAGGACCCGCCGAGGCCAGCCATCGCCCCGCCGAAGAGCACCGCGAGATAGCGCACCCGAAGGACGGGATAGCCGATCGAGTGAGCCGCCTCGTCAGATTCGCCGACGGCGCGAAGGATCAGCCCTGCACGGGAGCGCCTCAGAAACCACCAGACGGCGAGGGTGAGGAGAAGCCCGATGTAGACGAGCGGCGAATGGCCGAAGACGAGCCGCAGGACCGGGTCCTGCGACAGGGACGGCGGAAAGGCGAGACCGAGCGTCGCGGTCGTGCGGCCGACGAAAGGCGCGCCGGCAAGCGCCGAGACGCCGGTGCCGAAGATCGTCAGCGCCAGCCCCGTCGCGACCTGGTTGGCCGTGAGGCTCAGCGTCAGGAAGGCGAAGACGAGCGAGGCGGCCGCCGCCGTCCCCATCGCGCAGATCGCGCCGATTGCAGGGCTCCCGGTCGTGACGGCGACCGCAAAGCCCGTGACGGCGCCGATCAGCATCATGCCCTCGACGCCGAGATTGAGGACGCCCGCCTTCTCCACGACGAGTTCGCCGAGAGCGGCGATGAGGATCGGCGTCGCCGCCGCGGCCAGCGTCATCAGGATCGAGATGAGAAGGACCGTGCTCATCGGGCGCCCCCCGTCGCTGCCTGCCGGGCGATCGCAGGCGCGACCGGGGCGGCAGCGAGCTTCGCCCCACACGTCGTCAGGCGGTAGCGAACGAGAATGTCCGCGGCGAGGAGAAAGAACAGCATCATCGCCTGGAACACGCCGGCCGCCGCCGCCGGCAGCCCGATCGTCGTCTGTGCGCTTTCACCGCCCACGTAGGTGAGCGCCAGCACGAGCGCGGCGAGGACGATGCCGATCGGATGCAGGCGCCCGAGAAAGGCGACGATGATTGCGGTGTAGCCGTAGCCGGTCGGAAAGGACGGCACCATCTGCCCGAACGGGCCGGATACCTCGAAAGCCCCCGCAAGCCCGGCAAAGCCGCCGCCCGCCAGCAAGGCCAGCCAGACCGTCGACTTCTCCCGGAAGCCGCCGTAGCGGGCAGCCTTCGGCGCAAGGCCGACGACGCGGATCTGGAAGCCGACGATGCTGCGCGCGAGGAGGAACCAGACGGTCAGGGCCAGAGCCAGCGCCGCCGGGATGCCGAGATGGACGAGCGTGCCGGGGACCGCGACGGGCAGCGTCTGCCATTCGGTGAAGAGCACCGTCTGCGGAAAGTTGAACCCCATCGGGTCCTTCCAGGGCCCGCGCATGAGATAGTAGAGGAGTTGGATGGCGACGTAGTTGAGCATCAGGCTCGATAGAATCTCGTTGACGCCGAGCTTCGTCTTCAGGAAGGCCGGGACCGAGGCCCATGCCATACCGCCCAGTATCCCGCCGAGGATCATGACCGGCAGGATCCACCCGCCCGTCATCTCATAGGTGAGGAGCGCCACCGCCGTCGCGCCGAGGCCGCCGAGGATATACTGCCCCTCCGCGCCGATGTTCCAGACATTCGCCCTGAACCCGATCGAGAGGCCGAGCGCGACGATGGCGAGCGGCGCGGCCTTCACCAGAAGGTCCTGCCAACGATAGGCCGACATCAGCGGCGACAGGAAGATTTCCCGGATCGCCCCGGGCCCGTCGAAGCCGAGCGCCGAGAACACGATGGCCCCGACGACGACGGTCGCCGCGACCGCGATCACCGGCGCGGCAAAGACCATGGCGCGCGATGGTTCGAGACGCGGCTCCAGCCTAAGCCCCATGCGCAAGCCCGATCGCTTCGGCCGGCTGGGCCGACGGCAGAGGCGCGAGGCGATCCCCGCCATGATCCGCCCCATGCACGCCGCCCATGAGAAGGCCGATCTCCTCCACCGACACGCCCTTCACGTCCATCGCCTTCGACAACAGCCCCTCGTTGATCACCGCGATGCGGTCGCAAAGCTCCAGCAGCTCGTCGAGATCCTGGCTGATCACGACGATCGCCGTGCCTTTGGCCGCAAGGTCGATCATCGCCTGCCGGATGAAGCCAGCCGCGCCGGCATCGACGCCCCAGGTCGGCTGCGAGACGACGAGGACCTTCGGGTCCTGCTTGATTTCGCGGCCCATGATGAACTTCTGGAGATTGCCGCCGGAAAGGCTCGACGCCTGCGCCTTCGGCCCCGTGGCCCGCACCGAGAAGGCGGAGATCACCTCGGCGGCATAGGCCTGCGCCGCTCCCGTCCGCAGCACCCCGCCGGTGGCAAGACCCTTCGCGCCGCGGGCGCTGAGAATGGCATTGTCGGCGAGCGACATCGCCGGCACCGCGGCATGGCCGTTGCGCTCCTCCGGAACGACGGAGAGCCCAAGCCCGCGCCGGCCGGTGACGCCGAGCCCGCCGATCGGCTGGCCGTCGATCTCGACCGTTCCGCGAGCGGCCGTCTCGCCCGACAGAGCCGAGACGAGTTCGTTCTGCCCGTTGCCGGCGACGCCCGCCACACCGAAGATTTCGCCGGCCCGGACGTCGAAACCGATGTCGCGGAGCGCGGTTCCGAAGGGCGGATCGCCCGGCATCGAAAGCGCCGAGACGGAGAAGCGCGGTGCGCCGAACCGGCGACCCTCGCGGGTCGACAGGTCCTTCAACGTACCGCCGATCATCCTTTCGGCCATCGCGCTGGTCGTCTCGCGGCGAGGATCGCAGTTTGCCACCACCTTGCCGAACCTCAGGATCGTCGCGCTCTCGCAAAGCGATTTGATCTCGCCGAGCTTGTGCGAGATGTAGAGGATCGAGCAGCCTTCCCGAGCGAGCTTGCGCAGCGTACCGAAGAGTTTGTCGACCTCCTGCGGCGTCAGCACCGAGGTCGGCTCGTCCATGATGAGAAGCTTCGGCTTCGTCAGGAGCGCGCGGACGATCTCGATCCGCTGGCGTTCGCCGACCGAGAGCGTGTGGACGTCCCGGTGCGGATCGAGCGGGAGATCATAGGTCGAGAGCACCCTCCGGATCTCGGCTTCGAGCGTTTTCTGCTTCGGCGGATCGTCCATGCCCAGCGCGATGTTCTCGAGCACCGTCATCGCCTCGAACAGCGAGAAATGCTGGAACACCATGCCGATCCCGAGCCGCCTCGCCTCGCGCGGGCTTGATATCGCGACCGGCACGCCGTCGAAGCGGATTTCGCCCTCGTCAGCCCGCTGGACGCCGTAGATGATCTTGACGAGCGTCGACTTGCCCGCCCCGTTCTCGCCGAGCAGCGCGTGGATCTCGCCTGGCTTCACCGAAAACGAAACGTCCTCGTTCGCCGTCACGCCGGGGAAACGCTTGGTGATCCGGGAAAGCTCAAGGCGCGCTTGCATGGGCGGCTTTCGGCAGCGGGAAGTCCGACGCGTCACTATTGCACTGCGATGCCCCGCCCGCAAAGGGAAGCGCCTGTTTTTCCTCAGTCCTTTTGGACCTTGCCGGCGAAAGCAGCGCGACCACGAGTTCGGCGGCGACGAGCGCAGCGATCACCTCCGGCCGCTTGTCGCGCACGGCCGAGCCGCCGATCGGCAGCGTCAGCCCGCCGAAGACGTCGGCAAGGCCGGCATCGACGAGATGGCGGCGGAACGTCTCGCGCTTGGTCGCCGAGCCGATCATCCCGACATAGGCCGCGTCCCCGCGCGACAGCGCGGCGGCCGCGATCAGGAAGTCGAGCCCATGGTCATGTGTCATCACGAGAAAGGCGGTGCCCGCAGGCGCGGCATCGACTTCCGCCTCCGGCAAGGCCGCAGCCACGATCTCGACCTCTTCGGGCAGGCCGGCAAGGCTGTCGCGCCGCGTATCGACGACGCGCACGCGCAGCGGCAATGGCGCCAGAGCAGAGGCCAGCGCCCGTCCGGTATGACCCGCGCCGAAGATGAGAACCGCCGGCCGCAGCGCCCGACGCTCCGCCTCGGCCACGATCTCCTCCGCCACGAGCGCTTCGGTGACAGACGAAAGCGCCAGGGTCACGTGCCCGCCGCAGCATTGCCCGATCCGAGGGCCCAGCGGCACGGCGAGCACGGCCTCGCTCTCGCCGGCCGCGATCATCGCCCGCGCCCGATCGATGCCGGAAAGCTCCAGCGCACCGCCGCCGACCGTCCCGATCGACATGTCCCACGTCACCAGCATCGCCGCCCCCGCCTCGCGGGGCGTCGACCCCAGCGCCTTCGTGACGCGAACGAGAACCGCGGGTTCGCCGGAGGAAAGGTGCGAGCGGAGCGGGGCGATGAGGTCGGTCACGGACGGCATTCTTGTGAACCGAAGCGCCCGGTGATCGTGCGCCGCACACCCCCCTCTGTCCTACCGGACATCTCCCCCTCAAGGGGGGAGATCGGCAGCTTCGACGACGAGCCTGATCTCCCCCCTTGAGGGGGAGATGCCGGCAGGCAGAGGGGGGTGTGCGGCTGCATGAACCCATCCGGTCTCGGGCAGACGCCGACGAGCTCGACTCCCCTCATCGCATCCCCCGGACTGCTTCCACCGCCGCCAGCACGCGCTCCGGCGTCGCCGGCGAGTCGAGTTTTGGAAACGCCTTGCCCTCGCCCGCCGCCAGAACCGCATCCGTTAGCGCGGAGAAGACCGAGATCCCCAGCATGAAGGGCGGCTCCCCCACGGCCTTCGAGCGATAGATCGTCTCGGCCCGGTTCTCGCCCTTCGTCCAGAGCGCGATGCGAAGGTCGTCCGGCCGGTCGTTGGCGGTCGGGATCTTGTAGGTCGAGGGCGCATGGGTGCGAAGCCGCCCGGCCTTGTCCCACCAAAGCTCCTCCATGGTCAGCCAGCCCATGCCCTGGATGAAGCCGCCCTCGATCTGGCCGAGGTCGAGCGCGGGGTTCAGCGAACGGCCGACATCGTGGAGGATGTCGGCGCGCAGCAACCGGTTTTCGCCCGTCAACGTGTCGATCACGACCTCGGAACAGGCGGCCCCGTAGGCGAAATAGTAGAACGGCTGTCCCGTCGCGCTCTCGCGATCGTAGGTGATGCCGGGCGTTGCATAGAAGCCTGTCGAGGAGAGTGAAACGCGCGCGAGATAGGCTTCGCCGACAAGCTCGGCAAAGCTCTTCTCGTCGTTTCCGATCCGCACCCGGTTCGGCGCGAACACCACCTGCTCTCGCGGGACGTGATACCGCTCGGCGGCATAGCCGATCAGCCGGTCCTTGATCGTGCGCGCCGCGGCCTGCGCCGCCATGCCGTTGAGATCGGAGCCCGACGAGGCGGCGGTGGCCGACGTGTTCGGCACCTTCGCCGTCGTCGTGCCGGTGATCTTCACGCGGTCGACATCGATCTGGAACTCCTCGGCGACGACCTGCGCGACCTTGGTGAAAAGCCCCTGCCCCATCTCCGTGCCGCCATGGTTGAGGTGAACCGAGCCGTCCTTGTAGACGTGGACGAGCGCGCCCGCCTGGTTCAAATGGCTCGTCGTGAAGGAGATGCCGAACTTTACCGGCGTCAGCGCGAGGCCCTTCTTGAGGATCGGATTTGCCGCGTTGAAGGCTGTCACCGCCTCCCGCCGCGCGCGATAGTCGCTGGAAGTTTCAAGCTCGTCGACGATCTCGTCGATGACCGAATCCACGACCGCCATGTGATAGGGCGTGAGTTTCGCCCCGTTCGCCGGGTAAAAGTTGCGCTTGCGGATATCCAAGGGATCGAGCCCGAGGACGAAGGCGGCCTCGTCCATCGCGCGCTCGATGCCGACCATCCCCTGCGGCCCGCCGAAGCCGCGGAAGGCCGTGTTCGAGACGGTGTGCGTCTTCAGCCGGCGCGAGCGGATGCGGGCCGCCGGCAGCACATAGGCATTGTCGGCGTGGAACATCGCGCGGTCTGCGATCGCGCCCGACAGATCCTTCGAATAGCCGCAGCGGATGAGATGCTCGAAGGAAGCGCCGACGATCCGCCCTTCATCGTCGAAGCCCATGTCGTAGGCGATGCGCGCCTCGTGGCGCTTGCCGGTCATCTCCATGTCGTCGTCGCGGTCGAGCCGGCATTTGGCCGGACGCCCGGTCTTCGCCGCAACCAGCGCTGCGACCGCGGCGAACAGCGCCGGCTGGCTCTCCTTGCCGCCGAACCCCCCGCCCATGCGCCGGACCTCGACCGTCACCGCATGGTCGGACAGCCCCAGCGCCTTCGCCACGTTGTGCTGGACCTCGGACGGGTGCTGCGTCGAGGAGCGCACGAGCAGGTCGCCATCCTCCTGCGGAATGGCGACCGCGATCTGTCCTTCGAGGTAGAAGTGGTCCTGCCCCCCGAGATCGAGCGTTCCCGTCACGCGGTGGACCGCGGCCTCCAAGGCCGCCTCGGCATCGCCGAGCCGCATCACGTGCTCGGGCAGAAGATCGGCGCCGGCTTCGTCGGCGAAGCGTCGGGCGTCGTCCATGGTGATCGCCGCCGGCAGCGCCTCGTATGCGGCGACGGCGAGCCTTGCCGCGCGCCGAGCGTCGTCCAGGGAATCCGCGGCGACGGCGAAGAGCGACTGGCCGACATACTCCACGGTACTCACCGCGAAGATCGGGTCGTCTCCGAACACGGGCGA
>JACMIV010000159.1 GCA_014380965.1 Rhizobiaceae bacterium
ACCGCAGTCAATGAAAGACTTCCCGGCCTCATTTCCGATTTCCGGCTCGATTTCGTCGTCGTCAACGGCGAGAACGCCGCCGGCGGCTTCGGCGTCACCGAGGAAATCTTCGTCGAGACGCGCCGGGCGGGGGCCGACGTGATGACGACCGGAAACCATGTCTGGGACCAGCGCGAGGCGATCGAGTTCGCGCCGCGGCACGACCGTTTCCTGCGCCCGGCGAATTTTCCGAAAGGCACGCCCGGCAACGGTTCCGGCCTGTTCGAGGCGCGGAACGGCGCGCGCGTCCTCGTCGCCAACATCATGGGCCGCGTCTTCATGAATCCCGATCTCGACGACCCTTTCAGGTGCGCCGGCGATATTATCGCGGCCTGTCCTATGGGCGAGCAGGCGGATGCCGTCGTCATCGACTTCCATGCGGAGGCGACGAGCGAGAAACAGTGCTTCGCTCACTTCCTCGACGGGCGCGTCTCGCTGGTCGTCGGCACGCACACCCACGTCCCGACCGCTGATCACCAGATCCTGCCCGGCGGCACGGCCTACCAGTCGGATGCCGGCATGTGCGGCGACTACGATTCCTCGCTCGGCATGGAGAAGGAGGAGCCGCTGAACCGCTTCCTCACCAAGGTGCCGCGCGGACGGTTCGAGGCTGCGGGAGGGCCGGCGACGATCGCGGGGCTGGCGGTGGAGATTTCGGACCGCACCGGATTGGCAGAAAAGATCGCGCCCTTGCGCATCGGTCCGCGGCTGTCGGAAACGGTTCCGTCCTTCTGGTCCTGACGGCCGGCATCTTGCCTGCGAAAAATTGCGCTGCACCGCCGCATGGACGCGTTGCAATCTTTTCCAGCGACGCCATCTGTGGCGCAGCCGACCACCAGAGGACGATCGATGGCCGACTTTTTCGGATTTCTGACAGACCCTACCGCCTACGCAGCCCTGGCGACCCTCATGATCATGGAGATCGTGCTCGGGATCGACAATCTCATCTTCATCTCCATCCTCACCAACAAGCTGCCCGTGGATCAGCAGAAGCGGGCCCGCCAAATCGGCATCGGTCTCGCTCTGATCATGCGCCTCGGCCTTCTGGCCACGATCGCCTGGATCATCGGACTCACCGCGCCGCTCTTCACGGTGATGGGCAACGAGTTCTCCTGGAAGGATCTCATCCTCATCGCGGGTGGCCTGTTCCTCGTCTACAAGGCGACGACGGAAATCCACCACTCGGTCGATCCGGTCGACAAGGAGGATGCCTCGGCGACCGGCAAGGTGCTGATCAGCTTCTCCTCCGCGATCATCCAGATCCTGATCCTCGACCTCGTCTTCTCGCTCGACTCGATCATCACCGCGGTCGGCATGACGGACGAACTTGGCATCATGGTCATCGCCGTCGTCGTCGCCGTAACGGTGATGCTTGTTGCAGCCAATCCGCTCGCCGAGTTCATCAACAAGAACCCGACGATCGTGATGTTGGCCCTCGGCTTCCTCCTGATGATCGGCGGAACGCTGATTGCAGAAGGTTTCGGCTATCACATCGAGAAGGGCTACATTTATGCGGCCATGGCTTTCTCCGCGCTCGTCGAGGCGTTGAACATGTTCGCTCGCCGCAAGAAGGCCAGAGACAAGGCGGCGGGCTTCGACGCTGCGGCCCACTGACCCTCTGAACACTCCGGCGCCGGTCGCTTCAAAAGAGTGGCCGGCGTTTTGATGAAGCGGTGTTTGAGACGATCAGACCATGTGTTTTGAATGCGGTCGTCATGCTCGGGCCCCGACCCGAGGGTCCGGCGAAAGCGCCGGACAGACGAACGAATCGTAGACTGCCTGCCCTCGGATCCTGCCATCGAATACGGTGGCAACTGGACCCTCGGGACGAAGCCCAAGGATGACGGCGACAGGTAACGGGCGCCGCAGCTCCAACCAGCAGCGGACGTTACCGTGCGTGCGTCGACGGGCCAAGCTCCTCGTGCTCCGGCGAATTTTGCGGCACTCCTCCGTCACACACCGCGCAGGATGACCACGGTCGGCCGGTCCGGCAATGTCTTCATCGACACCGTCAGGCTGGTTTCGTCCCGCCTCTCCACGGCGAAACCCGGAAGACTTTCCAGAAACCGTTCGATCGGTCCGGCAAAGCGGTGCATCGGCAGGACGATCTGCGAGCGCAGTCGCTCGACGGTTTCGCCCATCCCCTCTTGGCTGAGCGTCCAGGACCCGTCCACCGGCACCATCACCACATCGAGGCGCCCGATCTCGGCGAAGTCCTCGTCGGTGAGCTTATGATGCAGGTGGCCGAGATGGCCGATGCAAAGGCCCGCGATCTCGAAGACGAAGATCGAATTTCCGTCCGCCTCCGATCCGCCATAGCCTCGGATGTCGGTCGGCACGTTGCGGATATAGACGTCCTCGACCGTCGCGGCGTGGCGTGCAGGACCGCCGTCTTCGCCCCAGCCCTTGAGGACCATCTCGATCCCGGGGTCGGGAACATTGGTGTAGTGCGTCGAATGCGCCCTGTTCATCGTCGCGATGCGCGGGATGACGTCCGGGCCGGCATAGCCGGAATAGTCGGTCGCGACCGTCACGCCTGAAGGACTTTCGATGACGTAGGTCGAGTGATGCGCGTAGGTGATCGTCACCTCGTCGCGTCGGACAGCAGCAAACAGGGAAGAGGCTTCACCACCGCCGTCGAAGGAGGCAAACGTCGCCTTCGGCAAAGCGTTCGCGACCGCATGGCAGGTGCTGGGCGCCATCTGAGCGAACGCTGCGCCTGTGCCCCCGGCACTGCAAGCCAGGAGGACGACGGCGGCAAGGAGCGGTTTCGGCATGATCGGCCTCTGCAAAGGAGGGGAGGGGCGATGCTCGGAGCGTGGGTGAAGGCTAGCCCGCAGCGGCCCCTGGCGCGGCATCACCATCGCGTCATCGCGCGGCCGTCGTCGGCCAAGCGCGCACCCCGTGCTGATGCGAAGCGTTCTGGACCTTTGAAGTCCGATTTTTTATATGTTCGCCTCGATCCGACCCTTCAGACGAGACAGGTGCCCCATGGCAGGCCATTCACAGTTCAAGAACATCATGCACCGCAAGGGCCGCCAGGATGCGGTGCGCTCCAAGATGTTCTCCAAGCTCGCGCGCGAGATCGTGGTCGCGGCGAAGGCGGGCCTGCCGGACCCGACGATGAACGCCCGCCTTCGCCTCGCTATCGCCAATGCCAAGGCGCAGTCGATGCCGAAGGACAATATCGAGCGGGCGATCAAGAAGGCCTCCGGCGCCGATGCCGAGAACTACGACGAGGTCCGGTACGAGGGCTACGGGCCCGGCGGCGTCGCCGTCATCGTCGAGGCGCTGACCGACAACCGCAACCGCACCGCCTCGAACGTGCGCTCCTACTTCACCAAGTCCGGCGGGGCACTCGGCGAAAGCGGCTCGGTCGCCTTCATGTTCGACCGGGTCGGCGAGATCGTCTATGGCGCCAAGGCCGGCGACGGCGACAAGGTCATGGAGGCAGCAATCGAGGCTGGCGCCGACGACGTCGTCTCCGACGAAACCGGCCACACGATCATCACCGCCTTCGAGACGCTCGGAGAGGTTTCTGCCGCCCTCGACGCCTCTCTCGGCGAGGCCGAAAGTGTCAAGATCGTCTGGAAGCCACAGACCGGCACCCCCGTCGACGAGGAGAAGGCGGAAAGCGTGATGAAGCTCATCGCCAATCTCGACGACGACGACGATGTCCAGAACGTCTACGCCAATTTCGAGGTGGACGACGCGGTGATGGCGAAGCTGTCAGCGGCCTGATCCCAGGATACGAGAGCGATATCCGCGCGGCGGCCGACCACCAGGAACGCGCGCCTAGGCCAGGCGGATGCCGGCGTAGAGGCCGGCCAGCGCGAGCTCGGCGCCGACTTCCGGAAGCGGCACGACGGCGCCGAGGCCCTTGATGAGCTCGTAGCTCCAGTCCGCGCGCTGGCGCCGCCAGCAGATGATCTCCGGTGCTTCCGTGTTCACGACGAGGATGACGCGGATCAGCGGATTGGTCTTGTAATCCTCGATCTTGACGAAGCGCTCGAAGCGCGTGGTCGACGGCGAGAGGACTTCGATCACGACGCGCGGATCGACCGCCTCGGCGGGATGGTCACTGTCGTTCTCGCCGTCGACGACGACATCGGCGCGGCGAACGCTCCCGTTCGGATTGCGAATGCCGACATTTGCCGTGCTCGGGAAGGAGGGCTGCCCCGCCAATTGATCGGCAAGCTGACGCAGCGCGTTGACGACGACACGGTCGTGCCGCCGCGTCGCCCCGCCAGAGGCCTTGGCAGGCGGCAGGATCGCGGTGCCATCGCCCCGTTCCTGGTGTCGATCGACTTCGGGCTGCCATCCGAAGAACTCATCGGCTGCCTTGAGCCCCGGTAGGTTCGACTCGCTCATGCCACATCCCGGTCTGCGTCCATCAACAGACCTAGACGATAGAGCCTTTTGCCGGCCGGGAGAAGCGTCGGAGGAAGAAACCCGGACGCGCGATCACCCGTCTTCTCGAGCCGCAGCACCCTTGCGCGCTGCAGCCATGGGCACGATCGTCTCGGTCACAAGCCGGTGCAGCTCTTCCTTGTAGCCCGTCCGCGCCGAGGGTGCGCCTTCGGAGGACGTGATGGCGACGGTGAGGTCGAGGTCGGGGAGCACGTAGATCATCTGCCCGCCGTAGCCCCAGCCGTAATGCACCGTGTGACCGCCGAAATTCGCCTCGAACCAACCGTATCCGTAGGGCTCTCCGGAAAAGCGCGAGCGCGTGCGCGGCACCCAGGACTGTTCGATCCAGGCGGTGGGGATGACTTGTGCGCCCACTCCGTTTCGGCCGCCATTGCGATAGAGTTCGCCGAAGGCGACCAGCGACTTCGGGCTCATGGCCATCTGGTTTCCGCCGAGGGGAATGCCTTGCGGGTCGCGGTCCCAATCGGCGATCGCGACGCCCGAGGGTCCGAGCCACTCGCGAGCGAGCGCGAGCGTGTTCTTGCCGCCGACGCGCGTCAGGATCGCCGAAAGGAGATGCGTCGAGCCCGTCGAATAGAGCATCGCCCCGCCGGGGTCGTCGTCGAACGGCCGGGCAAGGGCCGCGCGCACCCAGTCGCGGCTCGAAATCCACGCGCCGTAATTGGGCCCCGAGGTGCGGCCGAGACCGGCCTGCATCGACAGAAGATGCCCGATCGTGATGTCGGCCATGCGGGGATCGGGGTTTGCCGGGAGCTTGTCCTCGAGCAACGGCGCGATCCTCTGGTCGACCCCCTCCAAGAGGCCCTTGTCGATGGCGATCCCGACGAGGGCCGAGACGATGGATTTCGATGCCGACTTGATGTTGGTGGGCGCGGAAGTCGAATTGCCGCGAAACCCCTCGTCGACGAGAAGGTCGCCGTCTTGCGCCACGATGAGCGTCTCCAGCGGCTGCAAGTCACGCGCGCGCTCGATCGCCGCGGCGAATGAGACGGTCGCGGCGGCTGGCGTCACGTCGGCTCGCGCGGTCTGCGCGACAGTCGGACTGGTTGCCACGAAAACAGAAAAGCCGACGAGGGCGGCAAAGCCCAATCGCGCAGGCGAGCGGGAGTAGGCAGGAGTACGAGTTTTCATGCGATCGAAATAATCATCTCGCACCGACCCGAAAGGCGGTTCACCGGATGGTGATCCCTACGAATTGGCTCCCTCAGGATCCGAGCCTGCCATTTCGGACGATCGATCATTGCAAATCCTGGTCTGTATTCTTTTTGTTCACATTTTGTCTGTTCACTCCACTGCGATTCGGGTAGGCAGAGGAGTTAAGAAAGTGTTGCAGGAGACGGCCATTCGCATCGTTGGAATCGATCCCGGTCTGCGCCGGACCGGGTGGGGTATCGTCGAGACGATGGGCAACGCGCTGCGGTTCGTCGCCTCCGGAACCGTGACATCCGAAGCCTCGCTCGACCTTGCATCCCGGCTCCGGCAACTCCACGACGGACTTCAGGCTGTCCTTCACACCTTCGCGCCCGACGAGGCGGCGGTCGAACAGACCTTCGTCAACAAGGATGCCGCGGCGACGCTGAAGCTCGGTCAAGCCCGCGGGATCGCCATGCTCGTGCCCGCGCTCGCGGGACTTCCGGTGGCCGAGTACGCGCCGAATGCGGTGAAGAAGGCCGTGATCGGTGTCGGACATGGCGACAAGAAGCAGATCCACATGATGGTCAAGGTCTTGATGCCGCGCGCGACTTTCGACACCGACGATGCCGCCGACGCCCTCGCCATCGCCATCTGCCATACCCACCACCGCCAGTCCGCCGCGTCGCGCGCCTTGCTCGAAAGGCTTTGATGTTCTTGACTTGTTCTAGGTAGCGCTGTAGGTAATGCCAACTCGGTATTACCCATGGAGCGACGTCATGCGCGTCACGGAAAAGGGTCAGGTGACCATCCCCAAAGCCATCCGCGACAAACTCGGGATCCAGCCAGGTAGCGAGGTGGCTTTCATAGAGGTAAAGAACGAGGTGCAGCTGGTGAATTGCGATCTGCCGAAGACCCTTGAGGCGCGCCGGAAGGAACTTCAACAGCACTTGGTTGCAGCCCGGGGGACCATCGATACGATGGGGATGAACGGAAAGGACTACGTCGACTGGTTGAGAGGGCCGCGTGATGACCTCGACACTGATTGATACCAACATATTCATCGACATACTGGGAACGGGACCGTTTTTTGAACCTGTCTCGGAGGCGCTGCTAAGCGTGATCGAGCAGGGCGACTTGATTGTCAGTCCGGTCGTCTGGGCAGAACTCGCTTATCCGGGCATTGAGGAACAGCAACTGTTTCGAAAAATCTCGTGGATGCGGCCAAGACGAGAAGCATTTCCTTTCGAGGCGGCCTTTCCGGCTGGGAGAGCACACCGCCTCTATCGTCAACGCGGCGGGCTACGCGAGCGGACGCTGCCCGATTTCCTGATCGGCGCCCATGCCCTCGTTGCCGGCCACCGCTTGCTGACCCGCGATCCCGCCCGCTACCGCAGCTATTTTCCCGATCTCGCCATCCTCGCGCCGGAGATCCTCCCGTGATCGGTAAGCTGAAGGGAACGGTCGACGAGATCGCCGAGGATCACGTTATCGTCGACGTTCACGGCGTCGGCTACGTTGCCTATTGCGGAGCGAAGACGCTCGGCGCCCTGCCGGCGGCGGGCGAGGCGGTGACGCTCTTCATCGAGACCTATGTGCGCGAGGACATGCTGCGGCTCTACGGGTTCTCCTCCGAGCTCGAGCGCGGTTGGTTTCGCCTCCTGCAGAACGTGCAAGGGGTCGGCTCGAAGGTCGCGCTCGCCGTGCTCGGCACGCTGTCGACCGGCGAGCTCGCCACTGCGATCGCGCTGCAGGATCGCGCCATGATCTCCCGCGCGCCGGGCGTCGGCCCGAAGGTCGCCGCCCGCATCCTCGTCGAATTGAAGGACAAGTCGCCCGCCTTCACAGGAAACCTCGACGCGCCCGCGATGGAGTTGAAGCGCAGTCTCGGCGATGGTGTCGCCCCTGCGCCGGTCGCGGACGCGGTCTCCGCGCTCGTCAATCTCGGCTATTCCCGCGAGCAGGCTGCCAATGCGGTCTCCACCGCCCTGCGAGGCGCGGGGGAGGCGCCGAGTTCGGCGGTGTTGATCAGGCTCGGGCTGCGCGAGCTTGCCCGCGCTTGACGGTTCGCTCCGATTCCTTACTTTTCGCGGAGGTAAGGAAGCGAGGTTGTTGTAAGATGAGGATTGCAGGAACGGTGACCTCCAAGGGACAGACGACCATTCCCAAACTCGTCCGGGACGAACTCGGCCTTACCGAGGGGTCCAAGATCGTTTGGGAGGTGCGGGATGGAAAGGCGCAGGTCGAACCTCGCAAGACGCGACGCGCGATCGATCTTGCGGGAATTCTAAGTTCCTCGGCAGTCGGCCTATCGAAGATCGAAGACATGAACGAGGCGATCGGACATGCTCTGGCCGAGGATGACGAACGGATACAGCGCCAGTGGCACGAGAAGCGCGGATGATAGGAATGGACACCAACGTCCTCCTTCGCTTCCTCCTTGCAGACGATCTCGTTCAGCACCGGTTGGCAGTGGAGTTCGTTCAAGGCAGAACTCCAGCCGATCCTGCTTTCGTCTCCATCGTCGTGCTGGTGGAAACCGTATGGGTTCTCCAACGGGTCAAAGGCTTCGATGCAAAGCTCGTCGCGGACGCCATGTCCGCCCTTTTGGCGACCGATGACTTCGTCTTTGAGGAGCATGATGTCCTGGTCGGAATATTCGCCGACGCCGCGTTGCAACATGCCGATGTGGCCGATCATGTCATCGCCCAGCTCGGCCGCCGCCGCGGCTGCGATCACACCGTGACTTTCGACCGGCAGGCCGCCCGGCACATCCCGTCCATGAGCCTCCTCGCATGAGCGAACCCACGCGTCTCCTCTCTCCCGACCCGCATGGGGAGGATGCCGATTCCACCCTCCGCCCTCAGCGGCTCGACGAGTTCGTGGGTCAAGCGGCGGCTCGAGCGAACCTCAAGGTCTTCATCGAGGCGGCGAAGGGCAGGGGCGAAGCACTGGATCACGTTCTCTTCGTCGGCCCGCCGGGCCTTGGCAAGACGACGCTGGCGCAGATCATGGCGAAGGAACTCGGCGTCAACTTTCGCTCGACCTCCGGCCCGGTCATCGCGAAGGCCGGCGATCTCGCCGCGCTCCTGACCAACCTCGAAGACCGGGACGTCCTCTTCATCGACGAGATTCACCGTCTCAACCCGGCCGTCGAGGAGATCCTCTATCCCGCCATGGAGGATTTCCAACTCGATCTCATCATCGGCGAGGGGCCCGCGGCGCGCTCGGTGAAGATCGATCTCGCGAAGTTCACGCTCGTCGCTGCGACGACCCGCGTCGGGCTCCTGACGACGCCCCTGCGCGATCGTTTCGGCATTCCCGTGCGGCTGAATTTCTACACCGTCGAGGAACTCGAACTGATCGTGCGTCGCGGCGCACGCATCATGGGGCTGCCGCTCGCCGAGGACGGAGCCCGCGAGATCGCGCGGCGGTCGCGCGGAACGCCGCGCATTGCCGGTCGGTTGCTCCGCAGAGTGCGCGACTTTTCCGACGTCGCCGGCTCCGGCATCGTCGACCGGAGCATCGCCGACGCGGCGCTGACGCGTCTCGAAGTCGACAGTCTCGGCCTCGACCAGCTCGACCGGCGCTATCTCGACCTCATTTCGCTCAACTTCGGCGGCGGCCCCGTCGGCATCGAGACGATCGCGGCGGCCTTGTCGGAGCCGCGCGACGCCATCGAGGACATCGTCGAACCCTACCTCCTCCAACAGGGCTTCCTCCAGCGCACGCCGAGAGGCCGCGTCCTCACCGCCCACGCCTTCCGCCATATCGGCCTCGCCGTTCCGCAGGGCTGGCAGGGGGCACAGGCAAGCCTCTTCGAAGAGCCGGCCGATCCAGACTGACGCTGCGCCCTTAAAGCGTGATGAAGGCCGCACTCCGCCCCTCTTGGGACGGCCGCGGACGTCATCGCGTCATTCTTCAAGGGCTTTCGTCTTTGAAACAGGCATGAGCCGCTGCAACCGCGGCCGCCGTCTGGCGCCCTAATTCGTCCGCAGACCCATTCCATCTGCAAGCCGGATGGGATCTTGGCCGACCTCGTCACAAAACGCTCCAGC
>JACMIV010000012.1 GCA_014380965.1 Rhizobiaceae bacterium
CCGCCCTGCGGCCGGAAGTCGAGGCCGCGCGCCTCATCGGACGCGAAGGCCGCGCCGCCCTCCGCTCTGATCTCCTCGAGACGGCGCCCCTCCAGGCGACCCCAATCCATCTCGACGAAGGCCGCGTCCGGCGAAGGGGCAAGACCCATGGCCCGCGCCGTCTCCAGCGCCCGGCCGAGCGGGCTCGATAGGCAGGCCCAGTCCTTCGCCGCATCCGGAAGGCGCCAAGCGGCTGCCATGGCTTGCCCCTCCACCGAGAGCGGAACGTCGGTGCGGCCCTGGATGCGGCCCTCGCGGTTCCAGTCGGTCGGCGCGTGGCGAAGGAGAAGGACTTCCATCACCGGCCCCGCCCTGCCTCATGCCGACGGACGACACCGGCGAGATCGTCGGCCAGGAACTGCGCGGCGGCGCCGATGTCGTTGATCGACGCGGCCCGGAGGGCGCCCGCCTCTCCCATCCCGCGCATTTCGCTCGGATCGGCGAGCAGCCGCCGGAGCGCACCTGCCGTCGCCGCGGCGTCGCCGGCATCGACTACGAGGCCCGTGCGCCCGTCCTCGACGATGTGGGCAATGCCGCCGGAGCGGCCGGCGACGATGGCGAGCCCGGCGCTCGCCGCCTCGATGAAGGCGACGCCGAAAGCTTCCTTGACGGCGGGCCAGACGAAAATGTCGGACGCCGCATAGGCGCCGGCCAGGGTTCGGCCCTTCCGGAGGCCAGCGAAGCCGATCCGGTGTCCGAAGGGCGCGAAAAGCGCGCGGACCTCAGCCTCGGCGGGACCTGCACCGACGACGAGGAGGCTCCAGTCGAGGGCGACGAGCCTCTCCAGCGCATCGGCAAGAACGCGGTAGGAGGCAAGCTTCTGGTCCTGTCGCATCATCGCGACGGTGAGGAGAATTGGTGCATTCGGCGAAAAATCGAAAGCGGCGACGGTTTCGCGACGGGCAGCCGCCCGCTCCATCGCCGATGCGGCGAAGGGTGCCGTGTCGATGAAGGGCGCGAGATCCTTCAGGACGGCCGGCGAATGCAACAATGGTTCGAGACAGGCGGCATCCGCGGGATTGAGGCAGTGGATGCGATCGGCGGCGCGGATGGCGCGCTCCGCCGCACGGTGGCCGACGTCCCACTTCCCTCCCGCCCGCTTCGGCGCGAACGAGGCTTCGGCGACGACATAGGGGATGCCGAGAGCTTCCGTGACGAGCGGGCCGACGAGGTCGGGCGCCTTGTGGTAGAGATGATAGGTGAACCAGAGGTCGGGGCTTGGGAGGCGTTTCATGCGGTACGCTTCTATCAGTTTGCCGGCAAAGCGAACTCCCAGCGTTTCCAGCCGTGCCTGACGCGCCGGGTCGCCCTGGTCGTAGCTGCGGAGCCTGCACGCCGTAGCGACATCCGCGCCGCCTTGGCGCAGCGCCTCGGCGAAGAGCTCCGCCATGCGCCCGTCGCCGGACGGTGTCGAGGAGCCCAAGGGTTTCATCGGCGCGTGGAAGGCGATCCTCATGGCAGGACCGAAAGCGTCTGTGCGATGCGTTGGTACACGGCACGAATTCCGGCCTCGTGTCCGAACTCCGATCGCACCCGCCGCTCGCCTGCCTGGCCGAGCCGGCGGCGCAGATCCGGCGATCGGATCGCCGAGAGGATCGCCGCCGAGAGCGAGGCGGGATCGTCAGGCGGGGCGAGCAGCCCGGTCTCGCCGTCGACGACGAGCTCGGGGATCGCCGAGACGCGGGTCGAGACACAAGGCAGCGCTTGGCTCTGCGCCTCCATCAGGACGTTTGGAAGACCGTCGCGGTCGCCGTCGTCCGATACGCGGCAGTTGAGCACGAAGACGTCGGACGCCCGGTAGCGTTCCAGAACTTCGGCCTGCGCCATCGAGCCGAGGAAGCGGACGCGGCGGTCGATTCCGAGTGCCCGGGTCTTGGCCTTCAACTTGTTCTTCAAGGGTCCCCCGCCGACGATCTCGAGCGTCCAGGCGACATCCTTCGGCAGCAGCGCCAGCGCCTCGAAAAGGCCGCGATAGCCCTTCTTGTCGACGAGTCGCCCGACCGCGAGAAGCCGCACGGGCGCTTGTTGGTCGCTGCCGTCGCGCGTGGCCGGATCAGGGCTTTTGCCGGACGACGGAAAGCGGGCCATGTCGAGCCCGTGATAGACGAGCGACACGCGCGAGGGATCGGCGGCCAGCGCCTTCAGATGCGCGGCGTTGGAGCCGGTGCAGGTGACGAGGAAGGCGCAGTCGGCGAGCTTCTCGCGAGCCTCCCAGTCGGGCAGCGTCCAGATGTCCTTGGCATGGGCCGAGACCGCGAAGGGAATCCCGCGCATGGTCGCGGCATAGCGGGCGACGGATCCCGGCGTGTGCAGGAAGTGGACATAGATCAGCCCGATCTCGTCATGCAGCTCGGCCGCGAGCACGCAGGCCTGCCCGAAGCGCCGGCCGCGGTTCGGAGTCGGATCGCGCCGCCAGTCCTTGAGAAACATCGCGAGCGCCGCCCGGTACCCCGGCAAGGTGCGCGCGACGCGCCAGGACCGAAGAACGCGCAGCGGGTCGGTGTAGAGATATTCCGGCAGGTAGTTCGGCGCCATTGCGATCTCCCGATGCACCGGGTGCTCGCTCTCGTCGGTCGGCAGGCGCAGCGAGACGAGGTCCAACTTTGTGCCGAGGCGCTTCAGGCCGAGGATTTCCTGCGCGATGAAGGTTTCCGACAGGCGCGGATAGCCCTTCAGCACGATCGCCACGCGTCGCCCCCGCGCCGCGCGAGATTTGATAGGAGTGGGTGTCGTCAAGGATCAGCCGACGCTCTTGACGAGGGCCGGGCGGTGCGCGCGCTCGGCGACGGCGACCGAGAACAGCGCCTCGATCCGCTCGAGACCGCCCAGCAGTCCCGGCAGATGGGCTTCGGACGGCTTGCGCTGAGTCGGCAGGGCATGAAGCGCGGCGGCCATTCGCAGCGCGTCGTTCTCGCCGTCGGGCAGCATCAGCCGGGCTAGTCCGAGTTCGTCGGCGCGGGTGGCGCGGATGAACTGTTCGAGCCGTGGATGCGTGCGCGGCACGATCAGCGCCGGCTTGTCGAATGAGAGGATCTCGCAAAACGTGTTGTAGCCGCCCATCGTCACGAGGCCCGCCGCGCCGTCCGTCATCGCTTCCATGTTGGTGTGAAAGTTGATCGCCTGGACGCGGTCGAGCCTCGCGATGCGATCGCGGAAGGCCGTGCGCTCGTCGGCCGACAGAAACGGGCCGAACACGATCTTCGCCCGGTGCGGCAGCGAAGGATCGGCCTCATAGGCGGAGATCAACCAGTCGATCATGACGGCGCCGTCGTTGCCGCCGCCGGCGGTGACGAGGATGTAAGGCTCCTCCTCCGGCAGCGGCTGGTCGCCGAACTCGGCGATCGAACGGCGGAGATAGCCGGTGTACCGGGTACGAGCGAGCGTTTTCGTCGACATGCCGACGCCGCGCAGAGGCTCGTAAACGGCCTTCGGTCCATAGACCCAGATCTCGTCGTATAGCGTCTCCACCGCCTCGATCGCGCCCTTGCGCTCCCACTCTTCGCTGAGGCGTTCGGGATCGTCCATGATCTCGCGCAAGCCGAGGATATTCTTCGTGCCGGCAGCCTTCAGATAGGTCAGCGTGTCGCGCACTTCGCCGCGCAGGCCGAGCGGCTCCTTGTCGACGAGGAAGAGGTCCGGCTTGTAGCGCCGCGCGGTCTCGAGGATGATCACCGACCGGATCTCCATGAGCTCCTCGGTCGAGACGCCGAGCGCAGTCGGTGCGTAGGTGTTGTTGTCGACCTTCACGATGCCGGGCACCCGGATGAAGTCGACGCGCGGGTGGAGATCGAACGAGCCGACCACGGGCGATCCGGAGATGATGAGGACCGAAAGATCCTCGTGCATCGCGGAAAGGTGGTTCGCGATCGTCTGGCAGCGGCGCAGATGCCCGAGACCGTAGGAATCGTGACTGTAGACGAGAAGCCGCTTACCGGTCATCCGAGGTCATCCAGTTGGCCGAGCGCATCCCGGTGTGAGCGGCAAGCGATGTCATCAGGTCGCAGCATCCTATCGTGCCATTCACGTCGTTTTGCAAGCAAGGGGAGGTCGGTACCGGGAAGGGGCCGGCTGTGCCGGTATCGATCGGGCCCGATCGTGTCGGCCAGCCATTGTCGAGGTGGTGCCTTCACGGCGATATTCCATCGGTTCTGACGCAATTATCAGGACGATGTGACAGACGCGCGGTGCCTTGACGGAGGGCTCGATGCCGGCCCGGGCCGAGAAGTCGCCGGCGCCGATCCGCTCTGCGATGCGGCTGAGACGGTTGAGCGGCCGCAGCTGCATCAGGTAGGCGAGCCACCAGACGGCCGTCATCGCCGCTCCGACGACGAGGAGCGTGACGCTCACCGCGTAGATCGCACGCCGGACGACGGGCGAGATGACAAGTTCGATGGAGAGCCCCGTCGCCACCATCAGCGCGTTGCCCTCGGCCCCGACGACGGGTGCAAAGCCGTAGACGCGCCGGACGCCATCGAGCCCGACGAGCTCTGCCGTGCCGCTCCGGTTCCGGCTCTGCAGCTTGAGAACCAGCGGATGACCCTCGAACGTGGTTCCGAGCGCATCGGGAAGGGCGGGGGTGATGGGCGATCATCCGGGCGGAAGCGAGCTCGATGACGGCAACGGTCCGCTTGCCGTCATCGGACGCCTCGATCGCGCTCAGGGCAAGGCTGTCGAGATTCATGCCGGCGAAGACCGCACCCGGAACCTTGCCGTCGACCTTCGGTAAAGCCAAAGCGGCGACGACCGTCGGCTTGCCACTGGCTCTGCCGATGCCGAACTGGCTGACGGCAAATTCCGCAGCTTCGGGTGCCATGACGCGCTCGTAAAGGGCGGGAACTCCGAACTTCTGGGGCGCGCGCAGCTTGCTGTGGCAGTTCACCATGCCGTCGGCATCCATGACGCCGATCGTATGGAACTGCGGTCTGTCCACGAGGAGAGCGGCCATCAGGGTATCGCATTCGGCACTGCCGGAAGCCTTCACGCCCGGCACGTGCCGGAGCGTGTCGAGGATCTGGCGCGCTGCCGTGAACATCTCGGATTGCCGTGCGGCCGCAGATTCCGCCGCCTGCTGCACCTCGCGTCCGGCCCGTTCCATCGCCTCCCGATGGTTGACGAGGGGGGCCACGGCCAACAGAGCGACGAGCGGAACGATCGCCAGCGACAAAAGCAGCGGCAGACGGGCACGGATGCCCATCTCTCCCAACCGAACCCGCTGCACGACCTGAAACCTTTTGAGTTCGATCCGTCAGAAAAGAGTAGTTTCAAAAGGTTAAGGCGCCGTGCGACGCATTTACCGCTTCGGTCGGATTAACCGCTCGCAAGAGCGGGAATGAAGAATGCTGACCCCTTCATCCCGAGGTTCTCAGACAAGGTCCTTGCTCAACCCGGTCTGCGCAAAAAGTCGTGGGCAAGAGATATTGCCTCGCGTCGGACCTATCTCCGAAGCCTTGAAGCGTTTTCCAGCCACGACGAAATCTAAAGCTCCGTCGCGAGCGACCGGCGGACGCGACGCGAAACCGCTAAGACCCTCACGAGGACCTGCCGCATGCCGAACCAAGAACCCGCCGAGAGCCAAGCCTCGGACGCTCCCGAAGAGATCCGACGCATCGCCGCGGAGACCGGCTTCGGCACTGATGCCGTGCTGGCCTTCGCCGAGGCGCTGGCAGTGGGCGGTGGTACGATGGCGCAGTTCCGGCATCCCGAGCTCGGCGGCTCCGGCCAGTGGTCGGCAGGCGGGATGCTGATGATCTCGGACATGTTCAACGATGCGCTGAAGGGCCGTGTGCGCGGGCTCGCCGAGGTCGTCGCACGCGCCGCCGCAGATGGAAGGCTGGTGCTCGCCGATCCTTCGGCTGCGAGGGGCGGGCGGAGTGGCGGAGACTGGTGGCCCGAGGGCCTTGGACGTCCCGCATCAACCGGGGCGCAGAATGGGCGGCGATACGCCGTCTTTCCCGCCGCGCGCCGTCTTGCCGTCGAGTGGGACGGTCGGCTGACGCTCTATGACACTGCCGGTCTGTCCATCGGCGGCGCCTCGCAAAGCCAGGGCTTTACGCCAGGCCTCAGCTTCTCGACGGAGTCCGGCACGATAGGGCTCGACGATCTTGCCGAGGTCGGGGCCGAACCGGCGTCGGACCGGAACTCGTCCGACGGCGAACGCCTGCCTCGCCCGATCGAAGTGCAAACGCCATCGGACGGCATGAACGCCGCACCCGAGGCCGAGGCAGTGCCGCCTGTCATGAGCGGAACCCCGACGCCACGTGCCGGAATGGGCGATGTCGGCACGGCCGATCCGATCGCCACGATCCGCCGGCTCTTCGAGCTCCACGTCGAGGGCGTGCTGACCGAGGAGGAGTTCACAGCCAAGAAGGGTGAGCTGCTGGGTCGCCTGTAGCGCCATCAGGAGGTCGTGTGCGGGTCGGGTCGGCCAAATTGTGGCCCTTGAGCGCACTCCTCAGATCTTGGCGATCATCACGTATGTCGCGGCGACGAGCGGGAGTGTGGCGACGATGCCCCAGATCAGCCAGAGCCGTGCATCGCGCCAATAGGCTTTGGGAATGGAATCTCCCGGTTGCAGGCTCCGGACGGCCCGATCCTGCCTGATCTGGAGCGGTACGAGAATGCCGATCCAGATCAGGCCGGAAAGCACGAACAGGACCTCGCCGACGACGAGCCAGCCGAGGCCGAACACCGGCAGCGCGCCGACATAGGCTGCACCGAAGCCGCCGACGAGAAGGAGGACTATGCCGAGCAAGGTAAAGAGCCAGTCCGCGACGATGACCCCGCGCGTCGCATAGGCGATCACTGTCGGCTGCCGCGAAAGGTCCGCAAAGACCTTCCAGAATGCCGTGATGGTGACGTTGCCGACGAGGACGACCACGCCGACAACATGCAGGAACTTGAAGATTTCGTACATCGCGACTCGGAACGTCCTTCCAACCGACGGCCCGCGCATCGTGGCAGACGACGTGGCGGCTACACAACCGCAGAAGCCGCCGACGAAGCTTTACGGGTTGCGGCACGGCGACCGCCTCGGTTTTTCCGATGCGATGGCCTCTCTCGCGTTTCTTCGAGCCTCCTGCAGTGCCAAGCGCCGATGCGCTGTTGAAGGCCGGTGATTCTCTGGTGGAACTGAGTTTGGGACGATGATCCCGCTCGCCGCGGCCCGGCGATCCCCGGTTTGTCGCGAGTGTGATTTGCAAGACCGCGACGCAGTGCTCATCTGGTCGGATAAGAATGGCGAAATGCAGAGACTTCGCCTGCGGCGCCTCCGGATCCTTCGACGAGCAGACCCGGCCGAACAAGTTTTTCACTTTCAAGGATGAGACCGATGTCCTCGACCACGCCCAAGTCTTTTCCGAAGACGATGCTTCGCCTCGCTGTGCCGGCGGCGGTTGCCGTCGC